>CAMNBY010000174.1 GCA_946533615.1 uncultured Clostridia bacterium | reverse complement strand
CCCTCGACGGCTTCGAGAACGGCGAGATGCTCTCGATCAGCCTGAATGTCACCGATAGCAGCAGGATCCTTTCCTTCGCCCGTTCGGAGGAAACGATGTCTTCGGTGGTGCTGACAGGATATTCAAACGTAGAGACCGAGATCAGGCAGGTGCTCGACTCGCTGCCCCACCACGAGGGGCTGATACTTGCGGCCTTTATCTATGACGGCAGCGTCACGCTGCATCAGGACGTTGTCGCGATAAAGAACGCCCTGCAAAACCTGAGAGCCGACTACCCCGGCATCTACTTCGCTTATGTGAACACAAGCGCCTGAAAGGCGCTATCAAATATGAAAGGATATGATATCTATGGCACAGAAAAGACCCGACGAAAAGAAGCAAAAGAAGAAAAAAGGCCACGGCGGTCTGATAATCCTTATCATCATCTTCCTGCTGCTTTGCCTGTTATTCCTGCTTAACGGAAAGTTCGGCTGGTTCGGCGGCGACGGCGACGGAAGCGGCGACGGCAAGGATTCCACTGCCGAAAAGAGCGAGGCAAGCGTTACCGATCAGGCCTCCGATAAGGACGAGATCTCTGTCACCGTCAAGGGCACCGATTACATCATCGACGGCAAGACCATGACTCTCGACGAGGTCAAGACCGAGCTCGGCAAGTACGATAAGGAAAAGACAACAGTCAAGATCGTCAACGACGGCGCTATCGAGGACGCGTTCAAGAGCCTTACCGATGCGCTTGGCGAGCTGGACATCAAGTTTGTCAGCTGACAGATGCTTGGTATAGTATGTGAGGGCGGAGCAAGCCGCACGATCTATTCGTGCGGTGTGCTTGACGCCCTTCTTGATGAGGAGATAATTGCCGACTATCTCGTCGGCACCTCGGCGGGCATCGCCTTTGGAGTGAGCTATTGCTCCCACCAGAGAGGCCGCAACAGAACTCTCGCCGAGAAATATATGGGCAGACCCGAGTATTCGGGCTTCCGCCACCTGCTCGACCCCAAGTGCCGCAGCTACTACGACCCCGAGTTCGTCTACGGGAAGGTGCCGCAGGAGCTGCTGCCCTTTGACTGGCAGGCTTTCAGGGAATACAAGGGCAGAGCCGTGGCCTGTGTCACGAATATCCGCACGGGCAAGGCCGAGTATCTTGACTGCCCGAGGGACGACGAGCGCTTCCTTGAATTGCAGGCAAGCTGCGCCCTGCCGCTGCTGTCGCCGCCTATCGAGATCGGCGGCGAGCTCTACCTTGACGGCGGCATTGCGGATTCTATCCCCTATAAGCGGGCTCTCGAGGAGGGCTGCGACAGGCTGATCGTCATTCTTACAAGACCCCGGGGCTACGTCAAGAAGAACGAGCCCGTGATGAAGCTTGCCGAGCGCAGCTACAAAAAATACCCCGAGCTTGTCGAGGCCATGCGCACAAGGGCAGAGCGCTACAACCGCTGCACCGCCGAGCTTGAAGAGCTCAGACAGCAGGGCAAGGCCTTTGTGTTCTCGCCGAAGACGACCTTCGGCATCTCCCGCACAGAGGGCGATCCCGAAAAGCTGCTGCGGCTCTACAGCTACGGAGAGCGCCACGGAAAGCACGCTATGGAGCAGCTGAAGCGCTATATCTCAAAGCCGCGCATCTGAGGAACGCGGCACAAACAGAAAGAAGAACCCAAATGACAACAGCAGCAAAGATCATAACAGGCGCAGTCCTTGCGGCAGGCGCAGGCTGGACACTTGTCCAGAACCGTCAGCTGATGATAAGCCGCATCGACCTTACTCTAAAGGGCTTGCCCGAGGCCTTCGAGGGCAAGAAGATACTCCACCTCTCCGACCTGCACAAAAAGCGCTACGGCGACGGCTTCAGCAACCTCATAAACTCCTGCGCCTTTCTCGAGCCCGACTATATCTTCTTCACGGGCGACCTGTTCAGCCGTGATGAAACGAACCTCGAGCCCAAGCTCGTGCTTATGCAAAGGCTGATGAGGCTGGCGCCTGTCTATTACATCATGGGCAACCATGAGGCCGACGCCCCCGAGCGGGCAGACTGTCTGAACGAAGCCCTTGCCAAAAGCGGCGTCCATGTTCTGCTTAACGCAAAGGAGCCTGTCTTTGAGGGGGAGTCGCACATCACCGTCGCAGGCACAGCCCTGCCCCGAGAGTGCTACTGCACCGAGGACGGCAGCCACCGCAAAGCAAGACCCGTCACTCCCGAGCTGCTCACCGAGCTTCTCGGACAGGCCGACAGCGAGGCCCCGACCCTGCTGCTCTCGCACACGCCTATGCCCCTTAAAGCCTATTCCGACTGGGGCGCCGACGCTGTCTTTTCGGGTCATGTTCACGGCGGCGTGATAAGGCTGCCCTTTATCGGCGGTCTGCTCTCGCCCGAAAGGCGGTTCTTCCCGAAGTACACCAGAGGCCTTTACAGCTGCGGCGATACACAGATGATAGTGTCCGCAGGCCTCGGAAAATTCAGGCTCAATAACCCCGCGCAGCTTATCCTCGCGACACTCCACAAAGCAGATTAACTCTTTACTATTCACTTTTCGCTCTTCACTAAAACAAGAAAGCCACCCCGTGGGGTGGCTTTTGTTGTTTTACTTGATCTTGACCGACTTCGCGGCGCTGTAGTTGCCGTAGCGGGTGCCGTTGATCGTCACGAACGAGCGCACCTTGACGTACCAGGTCTCGCCCGACTTAACGTTCGAGGAAACCGTCTTCGAGAGCGTGTCAAGGCTTGTCACCGTGGTGCTGTGATAGGTCGGGTCGCTTGACGCGAACGAGCTGTTCTTGCAGTAGATGATCTGGTAGCCCGAGGCGCCTGCCGTGGCCTTCTTGTAGCTTACGGTGAAGCTGTTCTGCTTGGTGCTTGTCAGGGCGGAGATCGTGTTGTTTGCGGGCTTTACCACAAAGGTCTTTGTGATGCTGCCCTGATAGCTGCCCTTGCCTGTGATCTTGATGGTCGCCTTGCCGACCTTGGTGTTGTTCGAGTAGGAAAATGTGTAGTCGTCGGCGGAGAGCTTGTTGCCCTTGCTGTCCTTGACGGTGACTACGGGCTCGATGGCCTTGCCCGAGTAGGCGTAGCTGCCGTAGGGGATAGAGGCCGAGCCCACATTGCCCTTTACGGTTATCGAAGCAGCCTTGCTGAACGTTCCGTAGCGCGTGCCGTTCACTGTGCCGTCCGAGGTGATGAACGCTCTCACCCTCACATACCAGGTCTCGCCGGGCTTTGTGTAGGCCGAGAGGGTCTTGGTCAGGGTGTCAAGGTCGGTGACGGTCGTGGTGTGGTATTCCTCGGTGTGGTTCGCAGCCGAGGTGTCAAAGTTGGGGGTCCTGTCGTAGATTACCTGGTAGGCAAGGGCGTCGGTGGTCGTCCTGTTCCAGCTCACGATTATCGAGCTGTCCTTGGTGGAGAGCTTCGGCGCTGCCAGCGCTGCGGGCTTGACCGTCAGCTTCTTCTCGACCGTGCCGCCGAATTCCCCGAGACCCGTGATCGTCAGCGTGCAGCTCTTGTAGCCGACTTCCTTGCTGCCCTCGTAGGCGGTCTCGTAATCCTCGCCCCGAACGAGCTCCCTGTCGCCGTAAACGATGGTAAGATACTTGTCGGCGTTGATGCCCGAGGCGCTGTAGGTGATGGCTGTGTATTTCAGCGAGATGTCCGCGTCCGCGATGTTCTTGAGCCTCGGAACGGCGGTGTCTGTGTAGCTTGTGCCGCAGACCGAGCACTTGTGCAGGGTGTAGCCCTCGGCCTCGAGCGTCGGCGCCACAAGGCTGTCAACGTACTTGTGAGCGGTCATAGCTGTGTAGGTGTCCTTGACCGTATTCCCGCAGACGGAACACTTGTGGGTCGTGTAGCCCTGTGCGGTGCAGGTCGGGGGTGTGACGGTGTCAACATACTTGTGCGCCGCCTTGGAGATCGTCTTTGTATAGCTGTCGCCGCAGACCGAGCAGGTATAAGTGCGAACTCCCGTCGCCGTGCAGGTCGCGGCCTTAGTTACCTTTGAGGTATACTTGTGAGCGGCCTTTGCTGTCGGGGTGTCTGTGTAG
>CAMNBY010000173.1 GCA_946533615.1 uncultured Clostridia bacterium | reverse complement strand
CTCCTTGACTTGCGTCAGCAAGCCTGCGTCGAATTTAGGCAATCTGACGAAAATCTGGACGGCGCATCTGATGCACATGGGTCGTGCGGTATTGCCTTAAAATAACCATCACGAAAGGAATGCTCCGATGTAAAAGTGTATTATCCAATACCGACCACGATAAACCACTAAGGAGGAAATAACTTGTCAGAGCTTGAAAAAGAAATAAAGCGGCGCAGGACCTTTGCGATAATATCACACCCTGACGCCGGAAAGACTACTCTTACAGAAAAATTCCTGCTCTACGGCGGAGCCATCGCTCAGGCCGGAGCAGTAAAGGGAAAGAAAAACACCCGCCACGCAGTATCGGACTGGATGGAGATAGAAAAGCAGCGCGGAATCTCGGTAACGTCCTCTGTAATGCAGTTCCAGTACGAGGGCTTCTGCATCAACATTCTTGACACCCCAGGACATCAGGACTTCTCCGAGGACACCTACCGCACCTTGATGGCTGCGGACTCGGCCGTCATGGTCATCGACGCCTCGAAGGGCGTTGAGAACCAGACCAGAAAGCTCTTCAAGGTCTGCGCCATGAGACATATACCGATCTTCACCTTCATCAACAAAATGGACCGCGAGAGCCGCAACCCATTCGACCTTATGGACGAGATAGAGAACGAGCTCGGCATACCGACATATCCCGTGAACTGGCCTATCGGCTGCGGCAAGGACTTCAAGGGTGTTTACGACCGCACGAAGCGCCACATCATCTCCTTCTCCAGCAACGACGAAATGGTATTCGGCAAGCACAAGATCGCCGCAAAGGAGGTCGATCTTTCGGACGCCTCTCTCGACGAGCTGATAGGCACCGACCTGCACTCGACCCTCTCGGACGACATCGAGCTGCTCGACGGCGCCTCCGAGGATTTTGACCTGAAGGCCGTCCATGAAGGCAGGCTGTCGCCCGTGTTCTTCGGGTCGGCGCTCACTAACTTCGGAGTCGAGCCCTTCCTTGAGAACTTCCTGCAAATGACACCGCCGCCGTTGGCAAGGAACTCCTCGGCTGGCGTGATTGATCCCTTCGACCCGAACTTCTCAGCCTTTGTCTTCAAGATACAGGCAAACATGAACAAGGCGCACCGCGACAGGATAACCTT
Organism: uncultured Clostridia bacterium; assembly: GCA_946533615.1. Classification (GTDB taxonomy): domain Bacteria; phylum Bacillota; class Clostridia; order Oscillospirales; family Ruminococcaceae; genus FB2012. The sequence goes on along the minus strand of CAMNBY010000173.1, from coordinate 8,716 downwards.
CATGCGCGTGTGCTCGGGAAAGTTTGACAAGGAGATGGACGTGCTGCACGTTCAGGGCAACAAGAAGATGCGCCTCTCTCAGCCCCAGCAGATCATGGCTCAGGAGCGCGAGATAATCGACGAGGCATACGCCGGCGACATCATCGGCGTCTTCGACCCGGGCATATTCTCGATCGGCGACACGGTCTGCGCACCGTCGAAAAAGTTTGAGTTCGAGGGCATACCGACATTTGCCCCCGAGCATTTCCAGCGTGTCCGTCCGAAGGACACAATGAAGCGAAAGCAGTTTGTAAAGGGCGCCGAGCAGATCGCTCAGGAGGGCGCTATCCAGATATTCCACGAGCCGAACACAGGCATGGAAGAGGTCATCGTGGGCGTTGTCGGCGTTCTGCAATTCGAGGTATTCCAGTACAGAATGAAGAACGAGTACAACGTTGAAATGGTGATCGAGGGACTGCCCTATTCATACATCCGCTGGATAGACAGCATACGGGGCGAGTCGCCCGATGCCGACACCGTCAAGGCCCTGAAGCTCAGCTCGGACACAAAGATCGTTCAGGACTTCCGCGGGAATTTCCTGCTGCTGTTCTCGAGCGAGTGGAATATCCGCTGGGCGCTCGAAAAGAACGAGGAGCTCGTGCTCTCGGAATTCAGCCGCGGCGAATTACAATAATAACTGACCCGAAGGGAGCTGCGTGAGCGGCTCCTTTTTTGTTGACAGCCGCCCTGCTCTGTGGTATAATATATATGATATATAAATTCTCACATAGGAGGGACAGGCATGAATTTCTCACACCTGAAATACATCGTCGAGGTCGAACGCTGCGGGTCTATCTCGAAGGCCGCGCAGGCGCTTTATATGGGGCAGCCAAACCTTTCAAAGGCCATCAGAGAGCTTGAGACCGAGTTCGGCGTGCCGATCTTCATGAGGAGCGCCAAGGGCGTGGTCCCGACCGAAAAGGGACGCGAGCTGCTTATCTGCGCAAAGACGATACTGGCGCAGGCCGAAAAAATGGAAGCAGTTTCAAAAAGCACGAACGAGGGTACGGTAGGCTTTTCGCTGGCGCTTCCGAGGGCGGGCTATATCTCTCACGCCGTCACACTTTTTCTGAGGCAGCTCGAAGGCGCCGACAAGCTGAACATCAGGCTCAAGGAGACCAATTCTCTTAACACCATCGGCCTCATCGCAGGCTGTGAATACGACCTTGGCGTGATACGCTACCCGCTCGGGTACGAGTCGTATTTTCTTTCGGAGGTCGAGGAGCACGGCCTGAAAGCGCGGGAGCTCTGGACCTATGATTGTGTTGTGCTGATGAGCCAGAAAAGCCCGCTTGCAAGGAGCTACGAGCTGGACTCCGAAGAGCTGCGTGACAGGCCGCAGGTGCTGAGCGCCGATGACACCGTCCCGAACCTGAACCCCGAGGCATCAGCCGCGCTGATGCCCGTCAGCCGCAAACAGATACTTGTCAGCGAGCGCAGCAGCCAGATGGACATACTCGCGTCCGTGCCCGATTCGTATATGTGGTCTTCGCCGATGCCGCGAGAGCTGCTGCACCGCTGCGGCCTTGTGCAGAAGCCGTGCAGAGGCGCAAAGCTCACCTGCCGCGACGTCCTGCTGAGCCAGAGCAGCTACCGCTTCACCGACAACGACAGGCTCTTTCTCGAAACGCTCGACGAGGTACGCAGGGGAATAATCGTGTAAGCATTACCTTAAATAAATATTAGTTTTAACCAATCGTGAATTGTTACAATTATACAGAGCGCGGTTTGTGTTTTTCGATAATAGAAAAACCTCTACAAATATGGTATAATAAGTAAGATAAGATACTGACTTTTCATGATCTGAATAAAGACAACAAAGAAAAAGGAGGAGCGTATGTTCAGAAGATTTTTAGCCTCCGCGCTGTCAGTGCTGCTGTCACTTGGCAGCATTACCGCAGCGCTGCCGGCCGCCGCTGCCGACGTAACAGAAAATGAGATATACCTCGTGACCGAACTCCCCACAGGAGACCTTGAAGAGCCTGCGCTGTTCGAGACAGAAGCCGGGGCAGAGCCTGCCGCGGAAACAGGAGAGCTGCGCCTTATGGCTGCGCAGCAGACCGCCGACACAGGCATATCCAAAGCCGATCCTCTGTTCGCTCAGACCTCGACGAGCTATGGCTACAACGACCTTGCGCTCAGGAACAACGGCGCGTCAAGGCAGAAGCTCTACAAGGATCTTCTCACCGTCTGCGAAAAGTTCTGGAACAGCACCGCCGACCTCAAGTCAAGCGAGATCGACTTGCATTACTCCGACGGCTCGGTCGTTACCACGACCTACTACCCACTGGCCGAGATCAACGTGTCAAGCTACAAGATGAGCATTGACGATGTTGACGAGACCTTCTTCACCTTCCGCAACGACCACCCGCTTTTCTATTTTTGCTCCAGCACCGTTTTCAGGAGCAGGCTCGACGACTACGCCTACTCCGTGACACCCACGGTAGATGCCGAGTTCGCAAAGGGCTCGACACGCAAGTCGCTGCAAAGCAAGATCACGACGTTCATCAGCAGCTATTCGGCTGTTGCTTCACAAAAGACCAAGTACGGCATCGCCGATGCCATACGCACAAAGCTCAACGACAGCATGGAATACGCCTACAAGTCTGACGGAAAGACCCCCGAGGACGCAGGCTGGGCGCACTGCATAATCGGCGCGATCACCAAGCAGAAGGGCGTTTGCGAGAGCTATGCCAAGACCTTTCAGCTGCTCTGCAACTATTATGGCGTTGACTGCCTGATGATCCTTGGAACAGCCAACGGCGGCAACCACGCCTGGAACACCGCCAAAATGGACAACGGCAAGTATTATCTGTTTGACCTGACCTGGAACGATGTGCGGCAGTCGCAGTATTTTGCGTGGGGCACCAAGGCCTTCAACAGCGACCACTCGCCGTTCCTGCCGACGGGAACAGCGCAGTATTTCCTCTACGCGCTGCCGTCGATACCGAGCGCGAATTTCGACACCTCGAACCTTTCGCAGTACAACCACACCCACAGCTACGCCTCGGGCGTTTACTACAATTCCGACTATCACAGCAACAAATGCAGCTGCGGCTACACGACCTATTCCGCACACACCAAGGCAGCGGCCGTAAGGGAAAACGTCAAGTCGGCGTCCTGCACGTCGGCAGGCAGCTATGACAGCGTTGTTTACTGCAAGGGCTGCGGCGCCGAGCTTTCAAGGACAACGGTCACGGTGTCTCCCACGGGTCACACCTCGGGGACAGCCGTCAAGGAGAACGAAAAGGCTCCGTCCTGCACAGAAGCAGGCAGCTATGAGCTCGTGGTCCGCTGCACCGGCTGCGGAACAGAGCTCTCGCGAAGCACCGTTCCTGTTCCTGCTGCCGGTCACACTCCGGGCGAGCCCGTAAAAGAGAACGAGAGCGCTCCCGACTGCACCAACAAGGGCAGCTACGAGGAGGTAGTCCGCTGCACCGAATGCGGCGAAGAGATCTCCCGCGAGACCCGTGAGACCGATGCGCTCGGTCACAGCTGGGACGAGGGCGAGGTACTCGAGGCCGCCGACTGCACGACCGGGGGGCTGCTGAGACATTCCTGCACACGCTGCCATGAGACCGAAGAGATCACGACAGAGGCTCTCGGCCATGACTGGGACGAGGGCGAGATCACCGAGGAGCCCGATTGCGAGAACGGCGGAACAAAGATCCATTCCTGCTCGCGCTGCACAGAAAAGCTTGAAGAAACGCTCGACCCGCTCGGCCACGATTGGGGCGAGGGCGAAGAAACGGCCAAAGCGGATTGCCTCAACGCGGGCAATATGCACTATGAGTGCTCGCGCTGCACCGCCGTCAAGGACGAGGTCATTCTCGCACTGGGACATAACTATGAGGACACCGTCACCGATCCGACCTGCACCGAGGGCGGCTACACGACCCACACCTGCTCGCGCTGCACCGACTCCTATACTGACAGCGAGACCGAACCGCTCGGCCACAACTACGTTTCGACCGTCGTGCCTCCCACTACGGAGGCAGAGGGCTACACACATCACGCCTGCACCCGCTGCACAGACGCCTATGACGATACCATCGTGCCGAAGCTGATACCCATTTCAAGCGCGAAGATCAGCCTGAAATACACGGCCTTCACCTACACGGGCAAGCAGATCGACGTCGCCAAGTACCTGACCGTCACCTATGACGGCAGGACGCTTGTAAACGGCACAGACTACGAGCTGAGCTACGAAAACGGCGTTGACGTCGGCTACAAGACCTGCACCCTGACGATCACAGGCGTCGGGCTTTTCGGCGGAGCTGTTGAGAAGCAGCTGACGATCAAGCCCGTGAAGCTGGCGGCGCCGACGCTCTCTACAAAGAACGGCGCGATAATCGTCAGCTGGAAGAGGGTCACGAGCGACGCGCTGGGCTATCAGATCATCTATGACAAGGTGGCTGATTTTGACACCTCTGCCAGCGGACACACCGAGGATTACCACACCACCACCGTCACCGACCTTGACACTCTTACAAAGACGCTCTCGGCTTACACAAAGCCCGGCGAGACCTGGTATGTAAAGGTCAGAGCGTTCATCACCTCGGACGGTACGGTAAAGGGCACGCGCTACGGCACGTTCTCGGCGGCTAAAAAGATAGTCGTCAAGGGCAACCTCAGCTCGGCCTCTATCCCCTATTCAAGCTACACATACTCGGGCAAGGCTATCAAGCCCACCGTGACGGTAAAGGACACAAAGGGCACCAAGCTGACCGCCGATGACTACACCGTGACCTACGCGAACAACACAAAGATCGGCAAGGCGACGATCACGATCACGGGCAGGGGCAGCTATCAGGGAACGCTCACAAAGACCTTTATGGTCAAGCCCGTTAAGAACGCGATCACCTCGCTTACAAGCTCCGCAAAGAACACCTTCACCGTGACCTACAAGAAGGCCGATGCCGGAACGGTCGGCTATCAGATAGTCTACGCCAAGGACAAGAACTTCACTGTTGACTATCACTCCACCACCGTCACAAGCCTCAGCACCCTGAGCAAGAAGGTCTCCTCGAACGTGAAGAGCGGCGAGACATGGTATGTAAAGGTGCGCTCGTTCGTGACAGCCGACGGCAAGACGACCTCGACCCGATACGGAAACTACAGCGACGTAAAGTCGGTGAAGATAAAGTAACAGCTCATGATACGCTTCCGCAGCCTGCGGGGGCGTATTTTTTGTGGGTGCCAAGGCTTGACAGGCGGGTGCTGCGGAAGTATAATATATATACAAGGGGGGTAATCCTATGAAAGACTTTACCAAACGGCTGCTAAGCCTTTCTGCGGCGCTGATCATGACTTTCGGATTCGCAGGCTGCGGCAGCAATGACGAAGATGATGACGACGACAAGGGCGGCAAGAGCAGCTCCGCCAAGGCAGGAGGCACCTATCTGGCCTTTGACGTTACAGTGCAAGATCATTCTGTCAAAAACGAGTCCACAGCCGATGAATTACTTGAAGAAGCCAAGAACAGGTACAAACAGCTCAAGGCTGATGAGGACAGCCGAGCCAAGGACTCCTCAAAGGGGATCGGCTGCATAGTCGAGCTGGACGACGGCAGTTTCAAGGCCTATTGCGGCAGCGGTCTCGATCTACAAGAATTCTCCGGAGCCTATAGCCAAAATGGAAACAAGCTGAGCTTTGACTATGACAAATTAGTCTCAACTGTTTACGGTAGATATGGTATCGCGGCAGATTCATATTTCGATGAACCCGTAGTAAATGTATATAAGCCCGGAGACAGCACCGAAGGCAACACCGGAGAGATGCTAAAAGCCATCGACGATGCAGGCGCCTTCTGGACAGAGATAGGGCCGTTCAATTATTATGCGAACTTTAATAGCAACCCAATGGCTTACAATGCCTCCTGCCTGCCGCCCGCGACAGGAAAAATAGTCAATACACTCGCACGCTGGGCATTAACGAGAGCTGAGTACAGAAAGCTACAGCAGCTCTATTCTGCGGGCGATTTTCTCTGCGGCGATGCGCCCTGCTTCGAGTTGGACGGCAGCTATAAAACGGGCAAGAAATTCACGATAGTATTTGACCCGATGGCAATGATCGAGGACTCTGTATATGATACGGAGGAAGCAAAGGATCAGGCTATAGAACAGCTGAAAAGTCCAGGCCCAAAGCTGGGCTACGGTTCCACCGATAAGATGAAAATAGATTTCGAGGACGGCAAGTGGACATGGTACAATGCCAACGGCGAGGAATACTCTCACGGCGAATACAGCGAGAGCAGCGACTACAAGGGATTTATAAAGATACTTCCCGACCAGAGCAACGAAAGCTTTAAAAGCATGGGTATTGTTGAATATATATACATCGACGGCGGCGAGATCTACTATCCCTTTGCAGTAAAGATAGACTGAGGTGAAACATGGAATACTACGACAACGACAAGCTTGAGGCGGCTAAGAGCTTCTTTGAGAACGACCGCTTTGCAACTGAGAACGGCGCCGTTATCGACGCCATCGGCAAGAACTACGCCCGAGTAAGCCTTGAGCTCCAGCCCAAACACAGGAACGCCGTCGGCGGCGTAATGGGCGGTGGTTATTTTACTCTCGCGGACTTTGCGTTTGCAGTCGCCACAAATCACGAGCAGTCGGGGACGGTGTCCCTCACCAGCGACATCTCCTTTCTTGGCACGCCAAAGACAGGACGCATAATCGCCGAGACCGAGCTTATAAAGAACGGCCGCACCGTCTGCTGCTACAATATATCCGTCACCGACGAGCTTGGCACTCCCCTTGCGGCTGTCAAGACCGTAGGATACCGAAAAGCGTAACGGAGGTAAAGCTATGGACAGCTCAGTAATTGACAGAATAGTTTCAAGGACTATCGAGACCCACGGCGAGAACGGCGCCGCCTATATCATCACCCGTGACGGCGAAACGATCTGCTCGGGCGGAGGCGGCTTTGCCGATGTCGAGAACCGCCTGCCCTTCACCACCGACACCATTTGCAGGGCTTTTTCCTGCTCTAAGGTCGTGACGTCCACGGCGTGCATGATGCTTATCGAACGCGGCCTGCTGGACACAGGCTGGGAGCTCGGCTGGATCATTCCCGAGTTCTCAAATGCTTTCTACATCGAGAACGGAGAGCGCAAGCCAAGCCCTGCGATCCGTATCCGCGACCTGCTTAACATGACCTCGGGCATCGCCTATCCGGGCGGCAGCTACGAGGGCGCCGAAGACATGAACGACCTTTGGGGCAGACTCGACAAAAGCATCAACGACGGCGCCTCGATAACCACTCAGGAGTTCGCGGCTCAGGCCGGAGCCTGCGCACTGACCTTCCCAGCAGGCCGCGAGTGGCAGTACGGCTCCTCCGCAGATATTCTCGGCGCAGTCATTGAAAGAGCCAGCGGCGAGAGGCTCTCGGATTTTATGCGAAAAAACATATTCGAGCCCCTCGGCATGAGCGACACGGCGTTCTATGTCCCTCCCGAAAAGCGTGACCGCCTTGCAGTGCTTTACGAAAACGCCGCCGAGCACCCCAGGCTCCCGAGCTATGTGAACCTCTGCATCTATGACTGCGACAGCGAGCCTGCCTTCCAGTCCGGCGGTGCAGGCCTTTTCACCACAGCTTCCGATCTCTCGAAGCTTGGTGCGATGCTCTCCACGGGCGGCAAGGGTCTGCTGAGCCCCAAAGCTATCGACTTCATGCGGCAGAACGGCCTTACCTCCGAGCAGCGCGTGACCTTCAACTGGGACGCCGTCCGCGGCTGCGGCTACGGCAACCTCGTCCGCTCTCTCGAGGACAGGAACACGGCAGGGCTCTTTGCAAGCCCGGGCTCCTTCGGCTGGGACGGCTGGACAGGCACCTATCTGCTCTGCGACCCCGAGGAGCGTCTCTCCGTGACAGTCTTCACACAGCGCTGCGGAGCAGGCACCACCCAGCTGGCTCGCAGCATCGTCAATGCGGCTTACGCCCTCTGAGCAGCATCAAAGACCCCCGAGCCCTCACGCGGGAGCATCGGGGGTCTTTTTCGGCCTCTCAAAAAATCTCGGGAAGAAAACAAAAAAATCATTGACAAAACAGCAAAAAAGTGATATAATTATAAGGCTTGATAAGCCCCCATAGTTAAATGGATATAACAAGCCCCTCCTAAGGGCTAGTTGTAGGTTCGATTCCTACTGGGGGTGCCATCAGCGCGAGCAGAGGCAAACACCTCTGCTTTTTGGGCTTGTAGCTCAGCTGGGAGAGCGCTGCGTTCGCAACGCAGAGGTCGGGAGTTCGAGCCTCCTCAGGTCCACCAATGATAAACAGCTCCAAACTACGCACTTTCGCGTTTTGGGGCTGTTTTCGTTTTTATACCGGTGTGTGTGAAAATGTGTGAAATGTGGTTCAAAGTGACAAAGTATGGGTGTCAAGATGGGTGTCAAAATCCATGTACACAAAAAAGCCGGAGGCTCAAAATCTCCGGCTTCTCTTTTTACACTTTATTTCAGCTTGGCCGCCAGCAGCTTTACGAACTTCTCGCCGGCGCAGCCTGTTTCCTTGTAGCCCCAGGCCTTTTGCAGGGCTTTGACGGCTTTTACGGCGCTGTCGTCGTAGGACTTGGTCTCGGTGACTGTAACGCTGTGCAGCTTCTTCGCGGCCGCGAGGCGGAGCAGCTCCTTGACCGCCAGAGCGCCGACCGTCTTGTCGCCGGGTTTGT
>CAMNBY010000172.1 GCA_946533615.1 uncultured Clostridia bacterium | reverse complement strand
TTCAAGGAGAATTTGGGTAATATGACGGAAAATATGCAAGCAGATAGCGTGCAAAGGCGTTAGCCGGTGGTTGTGCGGTGTTGCCTATATTTCAAGCAATTTGCACAAAACCCGACAAAAAACTCCCCGCGAGCAAAACTCACGGGGAGAAGTAGTTTTTTACTTGCCAATGTTCTTTGCGGGGTCGGAGGGCTTGATGGTCTTGACCGCTGCGGGCTTGCGTGAAAGCATATCCGCCTCCTCGCGGGTCATGTAGTTTTCCTTGATAAAGTTCTTGAACAGGTCGTCGCGGCCGCTGCTCTCGCCGACGATGTGGCGCAGGCCCTCACGATCCATGCTGTTCAGCAGATCTCTGAAGGAATTGGTGGTGGTGATGTCCATTACCGCGTCCTCGTACTGCTGCTGAGTTTTTGGGGTGTTGACCTTGTTCTTCATCTCGGGGAACTTCTGGCACATCTTGTCAAAGAGCAGGCTGCCGAGGCTCTGGGAGATGGACTGCTTCTCCATATCCGTCAGCTCGTTGGGAGCGTTCTTGAGCGCCATATCGCAGACGTTTGACATAGCGTCCGACTTGTTGAAGAGGAACACCCTCTCCCTATCGCTCTTGGCGTTCAACATTCTTTCCTCAAGCACCTTGCGCTCTGCCGCAACCTTCCTGCCGATCATCGAGAGGTCGATCTGCTTTACGTTGGAAATGTGGGTCAGGTCGTTCTGCATAGCTCTGTCGTCCATGTAGATGCGGGCGTCGTCAGCGTTGATCTTTGCGGTCTCGAGCACCAGCTTGTAGTCGTCGCTGCCCTTGAGCGAGGCGCTCTTGGTCAGGTACTTGTCGATGGTCTCAGACAGCAGCCTGTTCTTCTCCTGCACCTCGAGAATTGCGTTCTCAATCACCGCGTGCCTCAGAGTTTCCGTATCGTAGGGGGTCCTCGGGTCGGCCTTGTCCTTATTGACGGCCTTGGTCTTGTTCTCTTCCTCGATCTTCTTCATGATGACGGCTCTGGGGTTTGCCTCAACCTCCTTGAAGGTGTTGTAGCTTGCCTCGAACTCGTCGAGCGCCTTGAGGATATCGGAATAAGCCTTCTTGGAGACCTTTGCGTTTTTGCCTGCGGTCAGCACTCTGCGCAGAGCCTGAAGATCGTTGTCGGGAGCGGCTGCGCCCTCGATGACGTTGTCCTGCCTGCTGCTCGAGCCGCCCTTGACGTCGGGGACAAGCGTCATGTTCTCGGAGTCGATGGTGTTCAGCTTGCTCCGAAGCGCCTTGTTCTTCTGTATCTCGGTCTCGCTGCCAAAGAGCGTGAAGTCGTCGTCGATGGCGTTGATGTTCTTGACGGCAGCAGTCTTTTTTGGGGCAGATGCCTTGAAGGACGGCGCCTTGTTCTCGTTTACCCTGATGTTTGTGATGTTCTTGTTGTATACTGCGGTGCTGATGGTCTTGTATGTCTCGTAGATCGCCGCGGGCGAATTGCCGAGGGAGAGGAAGTTCTCGACGCCCATGCTCTTGATCTCGGTATAGGCGGCGGTGGACTTGAGCTCGTTCTTGCGGATAGTGATCTCGCTGGCTTTGGGAGGATACTCGTGCATCTCCTCATACTTCTGCTTGCGCAGCTGCATAAGCGCGATGGTGCTCAGCAGCGCGTCCTCTGCCGCAACGCGGGAGATCTTTCCCGTTGTGATCCTCTCGGAGTCGAGGAACATCTGATAATATCCAAGCTCGTATTCGGTCTTGGCGTCGCCGCCCGAGTATACTGTGCCTGCGGGCTTGCCCATTGCAGAGGCGACGTCCATTCCAAGATCAAGCTTGTCGTTGATGGCGTTGACGCCTTCGATGAGCTTGCCCTTCTCTTCCCATTTATCCGCGATATATTCGTCCACAAGTTTCTGAAGCACAGTCTTGCCGCCGATCTTCTGTGAAAGGAGAGCGGGCAGGGTCTTGAGGGCTTCCTGAGCCTTCTTCCTTACCTTGGGGGAGGTCTTGGGGTTTGTGAGCATCAGCATCCTGCTGGCCTGCTTCCTGAGCTCCTCGGCGTAGGGCTCCTTGCTGTTGTTCAGCTGCTCGAGGAGCATATTGCCGAAGGTCTTGATGTCCTTGTCACCCACAACGGACATATCGCTTGCAAGCCTCGGGTCGTTCTTGGCGCAGACCCTCGAGGGATAGTAAACGTCCTTGTTTGCCATGGTGAAGCCGTTCATGGGGCCGTAGCTTGCGACCTTGTAGCCGAGCTTCTTTTCAAGCGCCTTGGTGTCCATGAGCACCATAGAGGCAACGCCCTGAGTGTGGAGCTGGCCATCGGCGGGATTGGCGCCGTTAGATCTGAACACATCGTTCGCGGGGACATCTATCTTCACACTGCCGTCGGCGTCAACGGTGATAACGTCGTTGTTTTCGCCGTACTCGGGCTTGGAGATCTGACCCTCCCTGTACTCGGGGACCTTGAGGTCGTGCAGCCAGTTGAGGGATACGCCGTGAGGTATGACCTGCACCTTGGTAACAGGGTCAGCATACTTGTCATGCACCTCGAAGCCGATGTGATAAAGCTCATCGACGGTCATGTAATTTGTGGTGTAGCCCACCTCGTAGAGGGAATCCTCATAGCGCAGCTTGCCGTTCTTGTCGATGCCCGTAACGGTGATGTAGTGTCCGTCAACGACGACCGCCACGGGAGACTTATCCACGTTGATGGCGTGCTCGATGTTCTCGCGGAGAGCCTTGACGGCTTCTTTCTTGTGAGCTTTTCTGATCTCCTCGGCAGCGCCCGCGGTCATATCCACGGGCTTGCTTGTCTTCGGGTCGATAAGCGTAAGATAGGTGAGCTCGAGCGGAGACATGGTCAGGCTCGACATCGCGGTGTTCGGGAGAACGTCGGCGAGCATATCCACATTGTAGGGGATCTCCATTGCGGTGTCGGCGTTTCTCATGTACCAGAGGTTCGCTGCTGCGGGGCTCATGCCGTTTTCGGTCTTCTGATAATCGGGCCTCCAGGCGCGGATCTTCTCCTGAGAGAGCTCCACTCCCCTGCTCTTGAGCATCAGCGAATAAGCGCAGGACCAGCAGCCGTTCGCGCTGGTCTGGCGCCCGGGATATTTAAGATCGGAGAAGCCTGTGTAGCCGCCCTTTGTGTCGGTCTTGGGGACAGGGTGCTCCTTGCCCTCGGAGAGATCCTTCAGCGCCTTCTTTTTCAGCTTTTCGATCTCCTCGGCAGAAGCGATACGCGCCTTAAGATAATCAAGATCGTCGCGGCTGAGGTTAGAGCCGTTCTCCCTGAAGAAATCGCGCAGGAGCTTAAGGCTGCCCGAGTTGATGACCTCTTCGTTGAGGGCGCTGTCAGTAAAGTTCGGCACATATATGTTGTTTCCAACGTGATCAAACTTGATAAAGGGCTTCTCGTTATCTTTCTTTGGCATATTTATCACTCCTGTTTGGATGTTGTTTTTTGTCTTTCTGTAATATATACCCTCAGCACGCGCCCGCGGGTGCAGTCGGGGCGAAAAATCTTGATGATACCTTATTTATTAGAACAAAGCAGTCCGCTGTCAGGCGGCCGTCGGAAAGGATACAGTTATGCGGCGGAGGCTTTTTTCTCGCGCCTTGCGGCCTTCCTGGTCTCGAGAGACGAAACGATCAGTGCGCAGGAGGCGTCGCCCGTGATGTTGACGGTCGTCCTGCCCATATCAAATATCCTGTCGATGCCCGCGACAAGGGCGATACCCTCGACAGGCAGCCCGACGGATTGCAGCACCATCGCAAGCATTACCATTCCCGCTCCTGGGGCTCCTGCTGTTCCGATAGAGGCCACGGTCGCCGTAAGGACTATCGTAAGCATCTGAGAAAACGTCAGGTCGATGCCGTAGCAGGAGGCGATGAATATTGAGCACACGCCCTGATAAATGGCGGTGCCGTCCATGTTTATCGTCGCCCCGAGAGGCAGCACAAAGGCGGTGATGTTCTTGTCGGCGCCGAGCTTGTCGCAGCATTCCTCGTTTATCGGGATAGACCCCACCGAGGAAGCAGAGGAGAAAGCGAAGAGTATCGCGGGGAGCATCTCCTTGAAAAACCGAAACGGACTGATCTTTGCGCCAAGCCTTACCGCCGTCGAGTAGACGACGACCATGTGTATGAAATAGCCAAGATACGCCACGATCAGCACCGAGGTCAGTGAGCCCAGTATCTCGGGGCCGTTCTCGGCGATCACGGGCGTGATGAGGCAGAAAACGCCGATGGGCGAGAGCCTGATTATCATATCCATCAAGGTCATGAACAGGTCATTGAGGGTGTCAACAGCTTTGAGCTCGATGCCCTTTTTAGCTTGCAGCATCAGCAGCCCGAACCCGATCAGCAGGCTCGAAATTATGATCTGGAGCATATTTGCCTCGACGAACGGCTGGACGAAATTCAAGGGTATCATGCCCACAAGGACGTCCATGAAGCTTGTGGAGGTCTTGCCCTCATAGCTGAGTCCCGTGGTCTTGAGCGCAGGGAAGAGCCCCTTCATCAGGTTTGCGATCACAAGTCCGATAGAGATCGCAAAGGCCGTGGTGAACAGGTAATAGATCACTGTCTTGAGCCCGACCGAGCCGACCTTTTTGATGTCCTTCATCGAGATCACGCCCGACATTATCGAGAAAAACACGAGCGGCGTGACTATCCACTTGATAAGGTTGAGGAAGATAGTGCCGAAAGGCTGGATGTAGCTTTTGGCGAAGCCTGCGTGACCCGTTGCCGCAAACAGGCTGCCCGCGAGGATACCAAGCGCCAACGCAATAAAGATAAGCAGCGCCAGCGGCAGCTTTTTCTTTTCTTTTTTCATGCCATGACCCCTTTTCTTTTTTGATCTCAGCTTTTATTTGATTATACCACAACATTGCAAAGTTTTCAATACCTGAAACGGATAGCACAGACAGAGAGTGTGTACCCTTCCGATTTCTTGACAGCCGATAATCAAAGTGGTATAATTATCCGTGTATTCATCATATCTCAGTAATGGGAAAGGAACAGTACAGATGATAAAACGATTGCTTGATGTACCTAAGTTCAGCCGCCCCGCAACGCTGGCCTTCAGATATATTTATAATTTGCTTGCTTCGGCTTCTGTGGGCGGGCTGCTCTACGCAGGTCTTGACGCTCCTGCTGTGATATGTATCACATCTGTCGCGGCGGCTTTTGCGCTCATGCTCGTATTCAGGTGCTATCGCGCAGCACTTGAGGCGCCTTGGTGCTGCTGGCTGATACCTGCGGCCGTAACGGCTCATCTGGAATTTATGTTCCCGGCATATCTGATGGTCAAGCATCACACCATCGGGCGCCTCTCTGTCGGCGCGTTAGTATTCTCTGTGATTCTGCTGATGCTCGGAGCTGTCTTTTCCAAGGTAGACAAAAAGTATAATTGCCCAAACAAGTTTCTCCCGACATTTTTGGTCACAGCTGCGCTGTGCTTCACGGTCAACATTTATATCCCAACCGATCTGTTCCTGAACAACCGCGCAGATTTCCCCTTCGCTTTACAGGATATGCTGGCAATACCGATCGTTTATTCTATCGTTATCTCCTTCACCACGGCGATCAATCTATGCCTTGTTGGCGAGCTTATCAATAAAATATGCAGGTCGCTGATGCTTGGGCTTTTGCTGTGCATCTTCGTTCAGAACACATTCCTGAATTCATCACTGCCTGTAATGTTAGGCGATGAAACAGATTGGAGCAAATATACCGCTCAAAAGATCATCTCGGGCATTGTCTGGGCAATGATACTTACGGCAGCTGTTTCGCTTCCCTTTGTCCTGCGCAGGAAACGCGGTCAGGTCTCAGCAGCAATGAACGTTATCCCTGTTGTGTTAAGCGCTTACGAGCTGCTGGTGCTGATGATCCTGTGTATCTCGGTCGGCTCTGACGCTTTCAGGTATCAGCTCACAAAGCTGTCGAGCAATTACCAGTTCAGTGTTTCACAGGACAAAAACATAATGATCTTTGTCCTTGATGAGGCAGACAACGCAGTATTCGATGAGCTTTATCAGAATTCTCCCGAGCGTTTCCAAATACTAAAGGATTTCACATATTATGACAATTACTGCACTCTGTATGATTCCACCAATTTTTCACTGCCCCAGATCATAACGGGCACCGACGAGCTTCCCGAGAGCAACATCTCCGACTGGTACGACAAGGCCTTCGACTGCGATCAATACCACACTTTTTATTCTACCCTGCACGATAACGACTACCTCACCTGCATTTACGGCGACTTCATGCACAACAATGAATACGAGCGTCTGGACGGAGTCGCGGACAACATGAAAGTGCTTGACTCAAAGGATATTACAGTATACAGCAAAACAATATTCACAGTGATGAGCAAATTCAGCAAATACAAGTATATGCCATTCATTGCAAAACCGAGCTTCGAGCCAAGCAGCAGCGAGGTATCACAGTGCGTCCACTTTTCGCACGATTCTGTATTCGTCAATTCGGAATTTATTTCAAAATGCCAGCTTTCACTTTTGGATCAGGGAAAGAATATGTTTGCCATCCAGCATCTGAATGGTATCCACGAACCCATCGAAACGAGCACCAGGCTGACAGAAGCAGACTTATGTCTTGACCTGCTCAACAAGTATTTTTCGGAGCTGAAGAGGCTTGGCGCTTATGACAACTCGCTTATAATCATCACAGGAGATCACGGCCTTCATTTTGACAGTGCAATGCCGGTATTCTATATCAAAGAACCCAACAGGGTCGCGGACGAGCTCACATTTGATCATTCACCTATATACATAAAAGATCTGTTCTCAACCTGCTTGATAAATGCTGGCCTGTATAACGAGAGTGAACATCGGCAGCTCTTTGGATCTTCAATATATGATTTTAACGAACAATCATCGCGCAGCAGGCTTTGGTTTGCCCGTGACGGCTTCAAGACTGTAAACACTATCGAGCGTCAAGGCGATTATTTGAGAACAAACCGAATGTACGGGTATTACTTCACAGGCGATCTGAGCGCGTTGAAACAAAAGACCGCCACCGAGCCTCCTGATATTTATCTTGAGTTTGATTCAGATTACTCATAATCAGTTCCAAAACAACAGCCCTCCTTCAAATCCGCAGGAGGGCTGTTTTATCACTGTTCGCAGAGCAACAGACACAAAAAGCAAAAAGCCCCGCAAACAACGTGTTTACGGGGCTTTTCAGCTTGGCGCCACCTGTTGGACTCGAACCAACGACCCTGCGGTTAACAGCCGCATGCTCTACCGACTGAGCTAAGGAGGCAAAATGCAGA
>CAMNBY010000171.1 GCA_946533615.1 uncultured Clostridia bacterium | reverse complement strand
CGAAAGGGACATTTCGGGCAGGCTTGAGATACCCGACACTGTCACCGAATTTGACCGCGGCGCCTTTGCAAACTGCACAGAGCTTACAGAGGTCGTGCTGCCCAAGTGGCTCAAGACCATCAAGGCGGACCTGTTCAGGGGCTGCACGGGAATAAAGGCGATCGACCTTCCCGACGGACTTGAATGCATCGAGTCAAGCGTCTTCCAGGACTGCACGACCCTGGAAAGCATAGAGATACCCGCGGGCGTTTCACTGATAGGGCCTTACGCCTTCCTGGACTGCCACGTCCTTAAGGAAGCCACCTTTGCCGAGGGCTCAAAGCTTGACAAGCTGGAGGTAGATTTGTTCTTCAACTGCTTTGCGCTTGAAAGCATAAACATCCCCGACACCGTCACCGAGCTCGGTGTGCAGTGCTTTGCATGCTGCAGTAGCCTGAAAGAGATAGCTCTGCCCGACGCTCTGAAAACGATAAACAGAGAGGTCTTCAACGAATGCTCTTCTCTTGAAAGCATTCATATCCCCGCGAACGTCAGCGAGATAGGCGAGCAGGCCTTCTCGAACTGCGGCAGCCTCTCCGCCATCGGCGTTGACGAGGCGAACAAGCATTTCAGCTCCGTTGACGGGCTGCTCTACACCTATGACAAAACAAGGCTGATGTTCGTTCCGAAGGCGATCTCGGGCGCGATCGAGCTGCCCGAGGGTATCACGAAGATAGACAGCAACGCCTTCAAGGGCTGCGACGGCCTGACCTCTGTAAGCCTTCCCGATTCGCTGGAACGGCTGGGCGATGATGTCTTCTGTGATTGTACAAGGCTTTCGGAGATAACCGCAGGCCCGAACCTGACCGAGATAGGCAGGGAGTGTTTCTTCAATACAGCCTATGCCAACGATCTTGACAACTATTACTACGGCCTGCTCTATGTGGGCGATTATGCGGTAGGCATCACCCCGATAGAAAGGTATATCCCCGAAGAGCTGAAGATCAGGGAAGGCACCGTGCTTGTGGCAAGGTTATATACAGGGAACGATACTGTCAAGAGCATCTATATGCCCGACTCTCTCAGGTATATCGGGGCGCTGGGCTTTCCCAATGTCAAGGCAATCAGGTGGAGCAAAAACCTTGAACGCATCGGTTCCTACGGCATCTCGGATACAAAGATCATCTCGGCGGAGCTGCTTTGCCCCGATTACGTCTTTGTGGATCAGAACATTATCGGCAACAGCTCGCTGAAATATGTAAAGACGGCCTTTAACGTTCTGCCAGAGTGGGGCATGATGATAAGCGGCGGCTGCGACATCACCACCTATGTGGGCTGCTATTCGACCAATGCTGCGCCTCACGCAGATAACATCGTGCTCGAGAACATGGAGCAGTTCAGGAACTCCTACGTTGCCTTCGGTGATGAAAATGTATTTGTAAGGCTTGGCCGCGACGAGTGCAGGAGCATTGACAACAGTATCTTCACCGAGAACATCTTCTACAAGGGAGAGTGGGATCTTGCGACCTTCTATGTGAACGGCAATATAGTTTCGATGCTGCCGCTGAAAACGGGCGAGATGGTACAGGCTCCCGCACAGGCGCTGATAAACGAGTACCTTCCCGACGGCGCCAAGTTCATCGGCTGGGACATCAACGGCGACGGCGCTGCCGACAAGCTGCCCGCTACTCTTTCGGAAGACCTTGTGGCAGAGGCGGTGTTCGACGCCCCCGTAAAGAGCATCTGCATCATCGCGGAAGGCATTTACGAAAGCTGTGACGAGGACGACAACAGGACAGATACGATAAACATTGAAAACGGCGGCACCGCAAAGCTCCGCGCCGAGTTCCACCCTGCGCTCAATAATCACAGCGAGGAGCTTGTGTGGTCGAGCGGGGACGAGAGCCTGCTCACGGTCGATCAGGACGGAAGGCTGACCGCCGTCAAGTCGGAGGCATACGACGAATATCACACCGTCATCGTAAGATGCGCGATGAAGGAGGACCCCTCGGTCTATGCGGAGATCAGTGTTTACATCATGCCCAGGAGCTACGGCATCAGGCTGGAGGAAAGCGAGGGCGTTGTGAACGCAGGCGAGAGCATGAAGCTTGAGCCCGTGTTCGACCTTCCCGAGGATCAGCAGGACGCCGAAAGATTTGAAAAGAGATTTTCTTCCTCGAACGAGGCCGCTGCGACGGTCAGCAAGGACGGAACCGTCACGGCCGTCGCTCCCGGAACGAGCGAGATCACTGTGGCCTACTATGACAAGGAGCTCGGGGCCGATCTCTACACCGCAGTATTCACCGTGAAGGTCAAGGCGCCGATGACAGGCATCTCGCTGCCCGCGAGCGCAGAGGTGAATGTTGAAGAAGCGCTGACCCTAAGGCCCGAGTTCCTGCCTGCCAACACCACCGACAAGCGAACGGTCTTCTGGAGCAGCAGCGACACGGGCATCGCCAAGGTGTCGGCAGGCGGCAGGGTAACGGGCGTAATGCCGGGAACAGTGACCGTCACAGCTCGCTGCGGAAGCTTTGAGGCGGCCTGCACGGTAACTGTCAAGGTGCCGCTGAAGGAGATCACCCTCAACACCTCGCGCGGAACGCTGAGGCTTGACAAGACCAAGCAGCTCGAGGTCATCTGCATACCTGAATACACGACCGACGACAGGGCAGCGGTATGGCGCAGCGATAACGAAGAGATCGCAAGCGTTGACCAGAACGGCCTTGTCACCGCAAACAAGACGGGCAGGACGGTCATCACCGCAGAGGTCGGCGGAAAGACAGCCACCTATGAGGTAAGCGTTATCGGCCTGCGCGACGAAGCCACGGGCATCACCGTCACCAACTCCGACGACACGGAGATGGAGGACGGCACCGAGCTTGTGGTCGATGAGCTTGACCGCGACGAGGTCGGCGACAAGTACGGCGATATGTACGGCGCTGTAATTCTTCTTGTAAGAGACCGCTGGGGCAGGCTCTACTGGCTGTACATCTACGACATCTCGCTGTTCAGAGGCTCTCATACCGTTCAGCCCACCGTGCCCGTGGACGTTGATCTGCCTGTTCCCGTGACGACGAACGGCGGCAGCGGAAAGATCTACCGAATGGAGCCCGACGGCAGCCTGACGGACATGGCGTCCACTGTTTCGGAGGGCAAGTACCATTTCAGGACCGAGCATTTCAGCGTTTACGCGCTTGCGGTCCCCACAGACAGCTATGCTGCCGCAGACATTCAGCTTGATCGCAGCGAGCTCACGCTCTGCCTTGGACAGGAGGCCGACGTTCAGGCGGCTGTGTCTCCCGAGGAGGCCGAAGACAAGACCGTGCTCTGGTCCTCGAGCGACGAGAGCGTGGCAGTTGTTGACGAGAACGGACACATCACAGCAGCGGGCAAGGGCAGCGCCGTAATTACCGCAGTCTCTGCCGACCAGCCCGACGTAAAGGCCGAGTGCAGCGTGACGGTCACGGACCACAGCTATGAAGCCAAGGTCACAAGACCCGCCACGGCCTCCGAAGAAGGCGAGATGACTTACACCTGCACGCACTGCGGCGACAGCTACACCGAGCCCATCGAGAAGCTGCGCAACAGCATGGAGAATATGGACATCTCCCTTAAATACACCGCAGTGACCTACAGTGCCGCAGGCATCAACGCCGACAAGTATCTTACGGTCAAGGACGGCGGCAAGACTCTTGTACAGGGCGTGGACTACAAGACCTCGTACAAGGACAACGACAAGGTCGGCTTCAAGACCTGCACGCTCACGATCACGGGCATCGGCGATTACAGCGGCAGCGTCGAGAAGCAGCTGACGGTCAAGCCCGCAACGCTTCCTGCGCCTAAGCTCTCCACCAAGGACGGAGCGATAATCGTGAACTGGAGCAAGACCACCACAGACGGCCTTGCCTATCAGATAATCTATGACAAGGTGGCTGATTTTGATACCTCGGCAAAGGGACACACCGCCGATTACCACACCACCACCGTCACCGACCTGAACACCCTGACGAAGACGCTCTCGGCCTACACAAAGCCCGGGGAGACCTGGTATGTCAGGGTAAGGACCTTCATCACGAGCGACGGCACTGTTAAGGGCACCCGCTACGGAACGTTCAGCAAGTCCGTGAAGATCGCCGTCAAGGGCGATCTGGGCAGCGCCTCGATCCCCTACGCAAGCTACACATACACGGGAAGCGCCATCAAGCCCGTAGTGACCGTCAAGGGCTCCAAGGGCAACAAGCTGAAGGCCAGCGACTACACTGTGACCTACAGCAGCAACACAAAGGTCGGCAAGGCGACCATCAAGATCGTCGGCAAGGGCAGCTATCAGGGAACGCTGACCAAGACCTTTGTTATCAAGCCGAAGGCAGGCACCCTGACGCTTACCGCAGGCAAGGCCTCGTTCAAGGCGAGCTGGACCAAGGACACAGCGGCTTCGGGCTATCAGATCACCTACTCGAAGGACAAGAGCTTCAAGAGCGGCGTGACGAATTACAACGTTTCAAAGAGCTCCACGACAAGCGCCAATTTCTCGAGCAAGCCCAAGAGCGGCGAGACCTGGTATGTCAAGTACAGGCCGTACATCACGGTAAACGGCACGAAGTATTACGGCAGCTACAGCTCCGTAAAGACGGTCAAGGCCAAGTAAAAAGAAAAACGCCCCCTGCTGTCAATGAACCGACAGCGGGGGGTGCTTTGATATTTACTTGTCTGCGTTCTTTGCGAGGTGCTGTTCAAACTCGCTTCTGATGTCGTCGAGCAGCTCGTCGAGGCCAGCCTCCTCCATCTCGGCTTTCATTTTCGGGATCACCACATCGGGGTCGGAGGTGCCTGTTACAAGGTCGGTGTAGTAGTTCGACCAGATCGCCGAGATGGTGGCGATTATGTCCTCCTTGCGCTTGACATCGTAGATGAAGCCCTTAGACTTGCTCCAGATGCCGTATTCCTTGTAGCCCCGGAAGACCTTCGGCCAGAGCTCGGGGTCGGAGAGGAAATCCTCGCTGATGGACAGCACCGAGGCGTTTGTAACGGGGCCTGTGGTGAAGAGCGAGGGCTGATAGCCGCTGCTGCCTTCATCGGTCCTCATCACCGTGCCGTTGGAAAGGTAATTGAAGTGCTTGCCCTCGATGCCGTAGGCGAGAATGTCGCGGAAGGTGCGGTCGGTGTTCAGCAGCTCAAGGTATTTCAGCGACGCTTCGGCGTGCTCCTTGTCGCAGCCTGCGCTGATGGCGAACATTCCGCCCTGCTCGGTGGACTTTGAGATATACGGGCCGTCATAGAGCGAGAGCTTTACGTTGAAGCCCCAGTTCGCGGGGTTTGAATAGCCCGTGAAGCCTCTCCACGCAACGCCTGTGCGGACGGGCGTGTCGCCCGCGATGGCTGCGTTTTCCATAGCGGCGGCGTCTGGGTTGATATATCCCAGCTCGTACCACTTGTGCATCAGGCGGACGCGGTTCATGAACTCCTCGTCCTCCCAGATGGGCATGACGGTGGGTGTCTCGGCATTGTAGGGGATAACGATGTAATTGTCCACGACCTTTTCAAGGAAGTTCGTGAAGCCCGGAATGCCCGATTTATCCATAGCCAGCGGGTACTTCGAGGGATTGTCCTTCTTTTAGACCTCGAGGAAGGGCTCGATGTCCTCGAACTTCATGCTCTCGGGGATCGTGAGGCCCTTCTCCTCCTCGTAGTAGGTGGAGTTGAGCCTGAACATCATTTCGGCGCCCATGTCCTTCAGGGTGGGAACGCCGTAATACCTGCCGTCCGCAAAGCCGATGCTGCCCACGCACTCGCCCGAGAGTATCAGATAGCCCTCGCGGCTCGGGATATATTTTATAAGCCCTTCGTCCTCCTCGTTGTATTTGTAGTCATAAAACGCATCTGCGATCTGGCGAGAGATCGTCGTGACCTCGCCGTCCGAAAGGTTTCTGAGTTTCTTCATTTTGTTTCCTCGTTTCTGTCAGTTTGGTGCAGGTCAGAACCTGCTGCATATCCACGCCGCAAGCGCCGAGGCTGCGGGGAAGATCACGATAAGCTTCAGCAGCTGGCTTTTCAGGTTATAGCCGTATTTCCTGCCGTCATAGACAGGCGCCACCTCGGGATAATAGAACTGGAAGAAGCGGAACCTGCACAGCAGGAACCAGTCAAAGAATATCATGTCGTAGGCCTTGTAGATCGTGAATATCAGCACGAAGCGCAGGAAGAACTGCCAGAACGAATAGCCGCACCTGAAGCCGTCCCAGATGGACACGACGCCCACGCCGAGTATCAGCAGCAGGCTGACTGTCATTATCACCCAGCCCATTTTTTCAGCGCCCGCAAAGATCTCGCTGTCTCTCGGCTCGAGAAGCTCCAGCGCCTCCTTCGGGGCGGACAACATGAGCTTTTCGTTCCGTATCATCGTGACGGCGGATATGAGCATAAGGGTCATCGCTGCGCAGAAAACGATGGCCAGAAAAACTGTTAAAAGCATAAAAACCTCCTATGGGATATTTTACTTTGATATAGGCAACACCGCACAACCACCGGCTAACGCCTTTGCACGCTATCTGCTTGCATATTTTCCGTCATATTACCCAAATTCTCCTTGAA
>CAMNBY010000170.1 GCA_946533615.1 uncultured Clostridia bacterium | reverse complement strand
TGCTCACCGAGAAAGCAAGCCCCTCAGCCTGCTTGGCTGCCCTGCCGCTGAGGCGGAGATAGGGCGCACCCAGCTCGTCGCGCAGCACCTCGACCTCTGTGAGAGAGAAATCCCGCACTCCTGTGCCGAGGGCCTTTGAAAACGCCTCCTTGGCTGCCCAGTTGCCTGCCAGCGACTCATAGAGCATCTTTCCCTTGCAGAAGAGCTCCTGCTCGGCGGGAGAATAGACCCTGTCGATGAAGCGCTTGTTCTCGCAGCCCTTCTTTATCCTGTCGATCTCCACGAGGTCGATGCCTGTCGTGATCTTCATCTCCGTCACGAACGCATCGTCCTCGGCAGGGACTTCTTTATCAGGTCGAGCATCTCGTCGTTGGGCGTGAAGATTATCACGGTGTCGCCAAGGCTCTTGTGCTTGACTCTAAGGAAATAATCCTGCTCCTCGGGGTCGTTGGCAGAGGCCACAACATAAGTGTCGGCGCCGTCGGTCTCGGCGTCTGACGAATCGTTTACCTCGCCGATAGCTGTCGCCTTCGAGATCTGCACGGTGCAGAGCCTCTTGCGCGAGCGCTGCGCGATGATCTTGTCCACGTCAAGCTCGCCGTTGGTCAGGATATACTCATACTCGATATACTGTGCGGTGACGAAGTAATAGCCGAGATAGAGCGACACGCCTGCCAGCGCGATGCCGAACATCAAGAGCTGGGGTATCATCAGGCTGAGCAGAAACAGCGCCATCGCAGCCATGACCGCGACGAACACGATCAGCACCTTGCGGGTGGAGTCGTTCTTGCTTGCCTGCCTTATCACATTTTGTTCCTTGAACACGTCCATTTGGAAAATCTCCTTTTGCAATTTGCAGTTATTGAGCACCGACTGCGGAAGCGATCGCGTCATAGAGCTGACTTCCCTGCTCGCTCGTGTCGGCGTTATTGTATATCACGTTTCTTGCAGCCTCTTCAAAGGCCGAGACGATGCTGTCGTTTTCGAGCAGCGAGGCTATCGAGGTTATGCGCTTTTCGCGCTGAAGCTTGCTGTGCGCCTCGAACTGTATTCCGTCGAGCATATCGTTTGCCTCAAGCACCTCCTGTGCAGAGCGGCTTAGCGGTATGCCCTTCTCTATCCCCTGCTTCTTTGCCATTTCCTCGCTGTTGAGCAGGAAGTCAACAAGCTCTGCGGCTTCCTTCGGGTGTTCGGTGTCGCTGCGGATGCAGTAAAGGTTTGTGGGCTTTGCGTACCAGCCGAAGACCTTTGCCCCGTCAAGACAGAGGTGATCTCCGATAACGATGTTTGCTTCTTTATCCACAAGCGGCTGGCAGTAGTAGCCCGCATCGGATATCCACATAAGCATTCCTGCGCTTCGTCCGTCGCCGAAGTCGTTCTTGCCGTTCTCGGCAACGGGCAGCGCCACGTTCCTTTTCACCAGCTCGCAGTAGAAGCCGAGCATTTCCGTGACCTGATCGCGGTCAAAGCCGAGCTTGTTTGTATCGTCAAGTATGCGCTTGCCGATTTTCTGCTCCTCGTGGGCAACAGACAGCAGCCACGCCGCCTTTCGCGGCAGGGTGATAGGGTACATACCGTCCGCCCTCATGACATCAGCGGCAGCAAACAGGTCGTCCCAGGTCTTTGGGATCCCGAGGCCGTACCTGTCGTAGATATCCTTATTATAGAAGAATATCATGGTGTTGAGCGCGGTCGAGATACCGTTGAGCTTGCCGTTTACCATACCGTAGGAGAGATCCTCCTTGGAAAAGTTTTCAAGCTTGATGTATTCCGAGAGGCGGTTCATATCATAGAAGCCCTCGCCGTCCGGCGAAAAGACTCTCAGCCAGTCATAGTTTATCAGCATAACGTCGCACTGATTGCCTGCGTAATAGTCGGTGGCGATGCGCCTGCGGTAGTCGTCGAACTCGCCGTAGCGTGTAACGACGTCAATATCGGGGTGCTGCTTTGAGAAATCGTCCAGCGCAGCAACAGTGTAGCTGTGGCGGACGTCCTTTCCCCACCAGGAAAAGCTGATGCGGGTGGTGCGTGTAACGCTTTCGTGCAGGCTGGAGTCAAACGAGCACGAGCCAAGGCAAAGCGCCGCAGCGGTCAGCAGAGGGATAAGCTTTTTCAGTTTCATTTTCTGCCCTCCGTTCCGCCCTCAGGCTTGTAGAAAACGCAGACGTTCTTGTCCTGCTGCAGGGACTGTGCCAGCGCCTCGGAGGCCGCAAAATCGAGCTCGTCGAAGGTGCTGCCGTCGTCGGGATAGATGCAGGCGCCCATGCCGATGCCGAGCTTTGTGCCCTCCTCGCCGCCCACGGTCAGGTCGCTCAGCTGTCCGCAGAGGTTGGCAAGCTGAGTTTTGAGCACATCGTGTGCCTTGAAAATATCGTAATCCGAATAATCGGCAAATATCATGAACTCTGATTTATCGTTAATGCCGAGCACGCTGTCGTTCTCGAAGAAGCCGTTCAGCAGCTCGGCGATGCTCTTCATGGCGGTGTCAGCAAACTCGTCGCCGAGGCGCGAGCGTATCAGCTCATAGTCCTTTATCTTGACAAGGGCGAAGGCCCAGGTGTTCCCGACAAGGGTGGTCTCCATAACGTCGGAGATACGCTCCTCGCAGTAATAGCCGCTCATAAGCCCTGTCAGGCTGTCGGTGTTTCTTGCCGAGAGCGTCGGCGAATGACCCGAGGACAGATAGATCGAAGAAACGATGATACCGCCCACGATAAACACGAACAAGAGCGACACGAAGGTTATCAGGACAAAGCTTGTTATCCTGAGCCTGTTGGCTTTCGAGGCCTCCTCGTGGTGGATAACGGCGTAGACGTTCCAGCCGTTTTCGGTCGTTATCATGCAGACAGAGCTATCGCTTTCGCAGACCACGGAGCCCGAGCCGCTGATGCCGCGGATAAGCTCGGCCGGCATCTGCTCGCCGATGCTGCCGCTGCCGTACTCGGGGACAAAGACCAGCCGCCCGTCGGTATCGGTAACATAGATCGCAAGCTCTGCGGCGCCGTTCATCTTCTCAAAAACGCCGCCGAGGTTCGAGGCGTAGAACGAGCTCATAAACAGGGCGTTGTCGTTTACCTTCTTGATATAGCAGGCTCTCGGGATATCGCTGTCAAGGAAGCAGACCCACGCACTGCCGCGGCCGTCGAGCAGCGAGATGCCTTTTGAGAAAGGCTCAGCGCCGAGGCAATCGAGCAGGCCGTCGGAGATCTCGCCTGCTTCCATGCCGTTTTTGTAAAGCACGCCGCAGTCGCTGTAATCGAGCAGATAGGCTGTCGTGCCGAGGCGCTCGGTTATCCGCCCAAGCATATCTATCTCGTCGGTGGTAGGCTCGTTCTTCTGCGGGTAAAAGGCTGCTGCGCCAGGCTCGGAATACAGCACCGAAGCAGCGCCCTCAAAGCCGTCGCAGTAGATCTCGATGCTTCTTACCGACTGCTTGGCGGCGCCGGTGGTATAGCTTAAGGACTGGTTATTGAGCGAGCTGTTGTTAGCCTGCATCAAAAAGATAGTAACGAGCCCAAAGACCGCGATGCCGAGGATCGTATAC
>CAMNBY010000169.1 GCA_946533615.1 uncultured Clostridia bacterium | reverse complement strand
TTCTGATTTAGCTTAGCAACATAAATATGCACAATGCCCCTGAGTGCTTTGTAACACTCAGGGGCAAAACTTCTATATAGGTATCTGTCTTCAGCCGCGAGAGCTCACTTTCCGAGCACTCGCTTTTTTATCTCCTTTGCGACAGCGAAGTCGTTGTTCGAGCCTGTCCTGAACCTGGCGGTCTTTGCGATCAGCGGGTGACAGCTTTTCATCGCAAAGCTCATGGTCGCGCATCTAAGCATTTCAAGGTCGTTGAGGTAGTCGCCGAAGGCCATGGTCTCGTCGCAGCCGATGCCGAGCGCCGCCTGCAGCACGTTTATGCCTCTGCCCTTATTGACGCCGCCGTTCATTATGTCTACCCAGTGGAGCCCCGAGAGCCCGACGCTCAGCCTGCTGCCGAAGCGCTGCATAAGTTCGGGATAGCCGCGGTGTTCGAGGTCGCGCGCGCCGAAGACGGCGATCTTGAAGACGTCGTCGCCGCAGCCGCGGAGGTCTTTTGCCCTGACACAGTTGTTGTAATATTTTAGTACCTCAGTGATGAACGGCACGTCCCCGGTGCTGTAGTAGGTGCCGTGCTCGGCGCAGATGAGCGGTATCAGGCCGCACTCGCCGCACAGCTCCAGCACCTCTCTGACGGTGTCCCTGTGCATTATCGAGCGGCTGACCAGCACGCCCTTATAGACGATATAGGCGCCGTTGTCGCAGATGTAAGCCAGCCTGTCTCCGAACTCAGCGAACTGCACCTTGAGGGCGGCGTAGCTTCTTCCGCTGGCCACAGCGAAAGTGATGCCTCTCTCCTCAAGCCCCTCGATGATCTCGGCAAAGTCGGGCGGCAGCTCCTTTTTGTCATTCACAAGCGTTCCGTCTATATCCGAAGCGATAAGTTTTATCATTCGGTATCCTCTTTCCCTTATCAGCACAACGCCGCAGCAGCGCAGCTCAAAGCTCTGCACTGTTACGGCGAAGATGATCGTTTATTTTCTGTTATTGTTTTTGCCTGTGGGCTTCTTTGCGGACGGTCTCTGCTGTCCCTGAGCCTTCGGCCTGCTGCCCTGAGCGGGCTTTTTCCTGCTCTGGGGCTTCTGCTGAGGCTTGTTCTGCGGTTTCGGCTGAGGTTTGTTCTGCGGCTTCTGCTGAGGCTTGGGCTTGCGCTTGAAGACCTCCTCGGGGTCCTGCACCATCATCACGTCGTCCTCGTCGTATTCTACAACGCCCTCGGGCTCGGCGGGCTGCTGCTCTTTTTGGGGAGCGGCTGCGGGCTTCTTCTTCCTGAACGGCTTGCAGATCACAATGTACTCGATAAGTATCAGCAGAGCGCCTGTGATAACGGCGACCGCTATGGCGATATTACGCGGAGTGTTGTTGACCTCGTCGCTTTCGGAGGAATCGTCGCCATCGAGCTTTTCGGAGACGATGATGGTAAAGCGCTGCTCGGAGTCGTCGTTCATTCTGACGACTATCTCGGTCTGGCCGACGCCGACGAAGGACACAGCGCCCTGCTCGTATCTTGCGATGCTGTTATCAAGGCTCTTGACGCTCATGACGTTCAGGGGGTCCTTGACGCCAAGCTCTTCAAGAGTGAGGGGCAGGTCGCCGACTCTCACGCGGAAGGTATTGCCCTCGTGTATGCGGGAGCTGTCGTCGGACTTGCTTGCGGCTATCTCGGCGGTGCTGTCCTCGCGGTAATTGATGACGGCGTTGCTGATGTTGTTCGGTATCTCTCTTGTGTCGGTGTCCTCGAGGGTGTCCACGCTGACATATATCACCGAGGAGGTCATATCCTTGTCGATGATATCCATATAGAGGGTCAGGTAGGTGCCGCTGTAGGTGGTGCCTGTGCCGTTGATATACTTGAAAACAAGTATCCCCGGGTCGGGAGAGGTCGTCGGCATACCGCCTATGTCGCTGTTTATCTTGGTGTCGTCGAGCTCAAAAAGCTTTTCGTCATATTTGATCTCTATCACCGCGTTGCAGATCGGCCTTTCGGGGGAGATCACCAGCTCGAGCTCAAAGCTGTCGTCCTCTATATCGCTCGGGTGCAGGGCGACTATCGTGGGCTCGGAGGACGGCGGCTCGGTGGCCTTTGTGGTCTCGGCCGTGGTCTGTGTTTCGGTTGGCTGAGTTTCGGCCGCGGAGGTCGTTGCCTCTGTCTTCGGCGCCTCCGTCACGGGTTTCTCTGTGGCTTTAGTCTCGGCGGCAGAAGTGGTCACTTCTTCCTTAGAGGACTCCTCGGCTTTGGATTCTTCGGGAGCCTCAGATGATTCGTCGGCCGATGACGGGGTCTCTTCCTGTGAGGAGCTTTCCTCGACGGACTCTGTCGGGGCATCGGGCGCGGCATTATTATCGGGCTCTGCGAACGCGCAGAATGAACCGCAGGCAGCCATGCCGACGGCACACACGAAAGCCGCAAGCCGTTTCAACATACAAGCTCCACCTCCATTTCATTGAGAATACACTATATATAGGATACATTATTTATAATTATATACTATCTGTTCCGCTTTGTCAAGACCCGGGCGGTGCGCTTGCGAGTGATCCTTTGGCATAAAGGCAACACCGCACAACCACCGGCTAACGCCTTTGCACGCTATCTGCTTGCATATTTTCCGTCATATTACCCAAATTCTCCTTGAA
>CAMNBY010000168.1 GCA_946533615.1 uncultured Clostridia bacterium | reverse complement strand
ATGTAGGCGAGCTTGCGTGGAATCAGAGGGAATACAGGACACTGCTGCTGATAAAAGAGCATATTGAGAATGGCGGTGTGTCATGAAATTAGCATTAAGCCTTATCCTATCCTTCGTTTTCCTGCTGTGGTTTGTCGCCTCTGTTGTTGGTATGGTCTATGTGTCACGTTCGGCAGAGCTTCTCGAAAACTACCGCAGGTTGTCAAAAAAACAGAAGCTGGCTGTTTCGACAGTTATAGAAAGCTACAGCGATCGAGCTGCTGACTAAAACCCAAAAGGCCATCCTGCCGCAAGAGCGGTCGGATGGCCTTGATCTGTTATTATGCTATTATCTGTGAGGCTCTACGTCCTGTTTCCTGCGAACTGGGTGCGGTAGAGGTCGTAATATGTGCCGCGGCGGGCGATCAGCTCGTCGTGGCAGCCGCTTTCGGCTACACGGCCGTGGTCGATGACCACTATCATGTCCGCATCGCGGATAGTCGAAAGGCGGTGGGCTATTATCAGCGAGGTGCGATCCTTCATCAGCGCCACCATTGCCGACTGTATATGCATCTCGGTGCGGGTGTCAACGCTGGAGGTCGCTTCGTCAAGTATCAGTATCTTCGGGTCGGCGAGCACAGCCCGGGCGATGCTCAGCAGCTGGCGCTGACCCTGCGAAAGGTTCGAGCCGCCCTCGGAAAGCGGAGTGTCATATTTTTCGGGAAGCCGCTCGATGAATTCGTCGGCGTAGGCCTTGGCCGCGGCCTCGCGGAGCTCCTCGTCCGTGGCGCTCTCACGCCCGTAGCGTATGTTGTCCGCGATCGTCCCCGAGAACAGCACCGTGTCCTGCAAAACTATCGCGATAGCCTTTCTGAGCTCCTTCATTCTGATGTCGTAAATGCTTGTGCCGTCGATAGTTATTCTGCCGCTGTCGATGTCGTAGAAGCGGGTCAGCAGGTTCACTATCGTGGTCTTGCCCGAACCCGTTGCGCCGACAATGGCGATCTTCCGGCCGCGGCCGACGTGCAGGTCAAGATCCTTCAGCACGGGCTTGCCCTTGGTGTAGGAAAAGCTTATGTCCTCAAAGCTTATCTCGCCCCTGACGTCCTCGGCGGTAAAGGAGGACTGTCCCCTGTCGGGCTCGGGCTCCGCCTCCATTACCTCGAAGATCCGCTCGGCGCCTGCTATCGCCGTCTGGATATTTGCGTACTGGTTGGCTATCTCGTTTATCGGGCGGGAGAACTGCTTTGAATAGAGTATGAAGGCCTGTATCGTGCCGACGGTTATCCAGCCCTTGATGCTGAACCAGCCGCCGAAGGCAGCTATCAGCACAAAGCCGAAGTTCGAGATGCAGTTCATCAGCGGCCCCATCATGCCTCCGCAGATCTGCGCCTTGATGCCGGTCTTTCTCAGCTCGTCGCTCATGTCAAAGAAGGCATCGACCGCGTCCTGCTCCTTGGAGTAGGCGACTACCGTCCTGTAGCCCGTCACCATCTCCTCGACGTGGCTGTTTATCTTCCCGAGTATCACCTGCTGTTCGATGAAGAACTTCTTCATATACTTTGTCATCTTTGCCGAAACAAAGATCGTCAGAAAGATAGTGGACACCGAGATCAGGGTAAGCAGCGGCGAGTAGGTCAGCATTATGATGAATGTCCCTATCACCGTCAGCACTCCCGAGATCAGCGAGCCGATGGACTGTGACACCGTGGTCGATATGTTCTCGACGTCGTTTGTCATTCGGCTCATCAGGTCGCCGTGGCGGTGGTTGTCGATGTACTTTATCGGCAGCCGCACAAGGCTGTCAAAAAGGTCGCGGCGCATTATCCTCACCGTGTACTGCGAGAGCTTTGCCGAAAAGATGCCCTGCAAGTAGGTGAAGAGCGCCTGCGCTCCGTAGACACAGCCGAGGGCGATAAGTGTTCTGATAAGCTTCTCAGTGTCAACGTTCAGCCGCTCGTCCGTCAGGGTCATGCAGTCGATGGCGATCTGCTGTATCTTAGGCGCCGCGAGCCCGAGCAGGGTGATAAGCAGCATAACAGCTATCAGCGCAAAGAAAAGATACTTGTTCCGTCCGATGTATCTCATCAGCTTGCCGAGGGTCTTTCGGGCGTTCTGAGGCTTCTCGCCGTTGATGCGGGCCTCGTTTCTCGGGCCGCCACGTCCTCCGGGTCCCATTGGTGGCATTGGAGGCATCAGTCCTCACCCCCTGTCTGTTTTACCTGCGAGCGGTAGATGTCCTGATACACGGCGCAGCTCTCCAGCAGCTCCTCGTGCGGAGCGCAGGCAACTATCCTGCCGTGGTCGATGACAGCTATCCTGTCACAGCTTTTGACGCTGGCGATGCGCTGGGCAATGGTTATCAGCGTCGTTCCCGCAAGGCTCTTTTGCAGCCCCTCGCGCAGCTTTGCTTCGGTGCCTAAGTCAAGCGCCGAGGTGGAGTCGTCGAAAATCAGTATCTCGGGACGTTTCAGCACAGCCCTTGCGATCGAGATGCGCTGCTTCTGGCCGCCCGAGAGCGAAGCGCCCTTTTCGGCGATCTTCGTGTTGTAGCCGTTTGGCATTGCGGAGATGAACTCGTCCGCCTGCGCGATCTCTGCGGCACGCCTGACTTCCTCGTCCGAGGCGTCCTTCCTGCCCCAGCGGATATTCTCGGCGGCTGTGGCGGAGAAGAGCTCGCTCTTCTGCAAAACGATGCCGACCCTGCGCCTCAGCTCGTCGAGCGGGAAGTCCTTAACGTCCTGCCCGTCAACAAGCACCGTGCCCTCTGCGGGGTCGTAAAACCTCGGGATAAGATTTACCAGCGAGCTCTTGCCCGAGCCCGTTGCGCCAAGGATAGCGATGTTCTCGCCTGCTTTTATCTCAAGGTCGATGTCCGAAAGCACGGGACGCCCCGAGTGCCCCGGGTATGAGAAAGAAACGCCCTTGAAGCAAACGCTGCCGCTTCTGTCCTCGGGGACAGCCTCGCCGCCCGAGATGGCAGGCTCGGTGTCCAGCACCTCGTTGAGCCTTCTTGCCGAGGCCGAGGCCTTCGAGATCGTCTGGAACATCATCGAGAGCATCATTATCCCGTGAAGTATCTGTGTAACGTAGGTTATCGCGGCCATGACCTCGCCGACCTTCAGCTCGGCGGCCTTGACCTGCATACCGCCGATGTAGATGACCATTATCACGGCGGCGTTCATTATTATCATAAGGAAGGGAGAGAGCAGCGCCACAAGGGTCATTACCTTCAGGTTCGCTTCCGTCAGGTCGGTGTTCGCCGCCCCGAAGCGCTCGGTCTCGTGCTCCTCGCGGACGTAGGCCTTGACGACGCGGGCACCCGTGATGTTCTCCTGCATAACGGAGTTCACCCTGTCGAGCCTGCCCGCAACGATGTTGTAAAGCGGGTTGGCGCGTTTCATTATCAGCACCACCAGCAGAGCCTCCAGCGGCAGCGAGATCGCCACCACAAGCCCGAAGCTCACGTCCAGCTGCATCATCATTATGATCCCGCCCACAAGGAACATCAGGTTCCGCACCAGCATTCTCAGAGAAAAATCCACCAGCTGCTGGATAGAGGTGATGTCCGCCGTCAGCCTTGTGACAAGCGAGCCTGTGGTGAATTTGTCGGTCTGCTGGAACGAGAGCGACATGACCTTTCCGAAAACGTCCCGCCGCAGATCGCGGGCAAAGCCCTGTGAGGCGCAGCCGCTGAATGCCGCCGAGCCTACTCCGCAGGCGCCGCCGATCACTATCGTCAGCAGCATTATCACGCCCGTGGAGATTATCACGTCCATGTTCTGCGGCAGCACTCCGTCATCGACTATCTGCGACAAGAGCTTCGGCTGCAAAAGGTCCACCAGCACCTCGCCGATCATCGTCAGCGGCGTCAGCAGCGCAAACAGCAGATAGGGCTTCAGGTATCTTGCAAGCTTCACATTTCGACCTCCTCAAGCAGATTGCGCAGAAGCTTGCGCAGCAGCTCGTTGAGGGTGTCGCGCTCCTCCCGAGTGATGCCCTTCATCAGCAGGCGGTCTGTGCTTGTGAACAGGCTCCTGAGATGCTCGTCGGTGCGGCGGCCCTTCTCGGTGATGTAGACCATCACCCTGCGCCTGTCCACCGTGTCGTGTACTCTCTCGACAAGGCCGTCCTCCTCCATCTTGTTCAGGGCGGCGGAAACGCTCGGCGGCGAGAGCTTTGCAAGCCCTGCCAGCTCCTGCTGGGTCAGGCCGTCCTGTGCGCAGAGTATGCCGAACAGCCGTCTGTAGCCGTGAGACACGTTGTCGCTGCCCGCTCCCTGCTGAATGCACTTCTGGTGTATCGTCTTGTGGAAAAGCCTCGAAATATCGTTTATCAGCATCGAGGGCTCGGGGTCGTGCATTTCGAGCAGATCGCGCGGGTTCTTTCGGCAGTTTTTTTTCATTTCCTTCATAAAACTCATCCTTTCACTCCGAAATAGTTAGTCAACTAATTATTTCTTAAAAGATTATAGCACAAAAAAGCAGCCCCGTCAAGAATGGGGCTGCTGAATTTTTTGTGAATAGTGCGCGTGTGCCGCGCAACGTCTGTTACGGGAACGAGGTCATTATGGCTATCGTGTTCTGGCTTTGATTTTTGAGGACCGTGTAGCTGTCGGTGACAAAGGCCGTGCCGCTCTGCTCCGCTGCGTCGTCAAGTATATCGAAGATCGCGGGGTCGTCGCCGCTCAGTATCTGCTCGCATACCCATGAATAAACATCGCCGTCGGCGGCCTTGACCTCGGTTATGGTGCCGCCCTTCGAGACCGTGTCCGCGATGGCGTCGGTCATTATTTCGGCTGCTGCGTCGGTTTCAGTTATCAGTAGGCCGTTTGCGCTGAAATAGTTGCAGGCGGTGCCAAGAGCCTCGGGGCTGCGGATAAATCCCGAATCGTCAAAGCTGTGATCCCTCAGCAGCTCCTCATCGGTGATGTTGTAGTAATCATACCTGAGATAGCCGCCCTCGATGTTGGAGATCGGGTCGTCCCAGGTGACATCAACGTTGTACCACTCGCCGCCGAGGTTCAGCTTGTTCCACATATGCGGAGTGCTGCCGCTTTCCTCGAGCGTGTCGCCAAGCACTGTCAGGCAGTCGATGTCTCCCAGCTCGCAGAGCAGCAGGAAAGCCTTCGAGTAGCCCTCGCATACCGCCTTGCCCTCAACAAGACAGCCGTAGGCCGAGTAGCAGTTGGGGCTTTCGTCCGAATATTCACAGCCCAGCACAAGGCTGTCGTGATAAAGCTGCGCCCTTTCCTCGGGGGTCAGGCCTTCGCCCTGAGCAACGATCTCCTGCGCCGCCTGCATCAGCTCTTCGTCCATCTTCGCGATCTCTTCCGCGTCGGCAGTGTAATTGATGGTCAGCGTCTTTACCCTGCCGCCGTCGCTGACGGTGTAGCTGTAGCTCTCGCTTACACAGCCAAGCCTCGGACAGGCGCTGACCAGCAGCATTATCATCGGGTCAACATCGTCCCGCATGACATCAAGCCCCGAAAGGTCAACGCTGCTGCGGCTGTTTGCCATCGCGTCGTAGATTGCCTTGCAGGCGCTGACGGTCTTTGCGTCCTCTTCTTTAAGATAGTAGGCCGCTGCGGGCGGCAGCTCAATCCTTGAAAGCGCCTCTGCAGCCGAGGTGTCGGTGTCCGTAGGGCTCTGGGTGTGAGTCACCTCTCCCGTCGAGACCTCCTTCGGCTTCTCGTCCTCAAAGAAGTCGCTGCAGCCCGAGAGGGCTATTATCGCTGCGATCAGAGCCGCAGCTGTTCTCTTTTTCATGTCTGTTCCTTTCCCTGTTCCTGTGTGCGGTCTATCACAGCCCGCAGCTTCTCTATCATCTTGTCCTCTGTCTTTATGACGGTAAAGCTCACGTTCTGCCACTTGACGGACTCGCGCTCTCCCTCGGCGGGTATGTGCCCGAGGAGATCGGTCACAAAGCCGCTGATGGTGTCGAACTGACAGTCCTCGGGCAAAGTGCAGCCGAGCGCCTCCATGACGTCGGCGGGGTCAGCGCGTCCTGCAATATCGAAGGTATTGGGCGTTATCTCCTGTATATCGGGCACCTCGTTGTCGTACTCGTCCTGAATGCTGCCGACGATCTCCTCCAGCAGGTCTTCAAGGGTCACGATGCCCGCTGTTCCGCCGTAGTCGTCAACGACCACCGCGATCTGTGTTTTCTGCGAGGTGAACTCCTGCATGAGCTCGTCACAGCTCTTTGTCTCGGGGACGTATCTGATCTCGCGCATGATGCTTCTTACGGGGGCGTTCTGCTCGCCGCCGATAGCAGCCTCGAGCAGATCCTTAGCGAATACCACTCCGCAGATGCTGTCGATGCTGCCCTCATACACGGGCAGCCTCGAAAATCCCGTATCTATGACTATCTGTGCGGCTTCTCTCAGGGTGCTGTCCGCAGGAACGGCTTCGACCTCGGTGCGGTGGGTCATTATCTCGTGGACTTCAAGGTCGTCGAACTCAAAGATGTTGCTTATCATCTCGGCCTGCGCTTCCTCGATGCCGCCGGTCTCGTTGACCGCGTCCACCATCATTAGTATCTCTTCCTCGGTGACGGTCTGGTCAAGGTCGGAGCACTTAACACCGAAAACAGCCGAAAGCGCCGAGGACAGCCCCGAGACGCAGACAACTATAGGAGAAGCGAGAGCCAGCAGGCCGCTGTATATCCCGCTTATCGCCATCGCAAAGCCCTCGCCGAGCTTTCCTGCGGTGCAGAGCCTTTTCGGCAGCACAAGCCCCAGAGCCGCGAACACCGTCAGCAGGACAGCGGTCACGATCGCGGCGGCTCCCAAAGCGGGAACAGGCTTCGGCAGGGAGCCCAGCGCCTTTTTCAGCGGCGGGTAAAAGAACCTTGCGCCTGCCGCTGCCGTGAGCATGGCTGTGCAGGCTCTCAGCACAAGCCCCGACATAAGGAATCTGTTGGCGGAGTCGGTCATGCGCTTCAGCCTTCTGCCCCTGCGCGACTCCTCGGCCAGGCGGTCAAGGTCGGAGTCCGGCAGCTCGGTTATCGACTGCTCGCAGGCAGAGAGAAACGCCGCCGCCAGCACGCAGGCGACGCACAAGACTATCCCGAGCCGTATTCGGCTGTCATCGTCCATTATAAAAGATCACTCCTTGGCATGATTTTTCTTACAAATGATTATACCACAAACCCGATTTATAGTCAATGCACAATTGTGCTAAGAGCGCACGGCTCGATACGTGAGATCACTCGCAAGCTTTTTTTAATACGCGAGATCGGCGGCGGAGCCGCCTTACAACGGTGTGATGTGAAAGATATCCCTCGCGATACGGGTACACGGCGTGTACCACGCAAGTCGCGTGAACGGCGGCAAGCCGCCTCACAACGGTGTGATGTGCGGGATAGTCCTCGCGATACGGTGGGGGTCAGATGGATCTGTGTGGGAAGATAACGCCCTCGCAAGGGCCGTGCAGGACGGGAGAAATTGATAATTATTTCAATGCACAATTCACAATGCACAATTGGGTTGACAGCTGCCGTTAGGGGCGGCTTTGCGGAAAACAAATGATCCGCCGAAGGCGGCGCCTTCAAATTATCAACTATCAATTCAGCCGATCACAAAGCCATAATAGAACCACCCGCAAACAAGCCTGCCTAACGGCTGCACCGCCGCCTCATTCGCAAAGGCACCCACCGCCCTTAGAGGGCGGCGCTGA
>CAMNBY010000167.1 GCA_946533615.1 uncultured Clostridia bacterium | reverse complement strand
CCCGCCGACGAGGACGACTACGCAACGGAGTTCCTTGACTACATACTGGCGGTCAGGGTCGTGGACGATCTTTTACAGGCTATCAGCCACATTCAGAAATACTCCACGGGACACTCGGAGTGCATCGTGACCGACAGCGTATTTGCGGCTCAGGAGTTCCAGAAGAGAGTGGACGCCGCCTGCGTTTACGTCAACTGCTCCACACGCTTCACCGACGGCGAGGAGTTCGGCCTTGGCGCAGAGATAGGCATTTCCACGCAGAAGCTGCACGCAAGGGGCCCGATGGGTCTGCGCGAGCTGACCACAATGAAATACATCGTAACAGGCAACGGACAGATCAGAGGGTAAGCTACGGAGGCATCTCATGAAAAAGCAACTTACAGTATTATTCTTATCCGCACTCATGCTTGCAGGCTGCGGCAGCTCGGGCAGCTCCGCAAACGAGACTGTCACCACCTCCTCACGGGAGGACATAAGCGCCATGCAGGAGGAGAACCCGACAGAGAAGACCCCTGTCCAGGGCTTCAAGGTTGACGGCACCAAGCTTCTGGACGCAAACGGCAACGAATTTGTCATGCGGGGCATCAATCACGCCCACAGCTGGTTCGCCGGCGAGGACGTCTACGCCCTTGACGCAATCTCAAAGACAGGCGCGAACGTTGTGCGCATAGTGCTGGCTGACGGCGACCAGTGGACACGCGACTCCGCCGAGACTGTCTCTACTCTGATCGAGACCTGCACCCTGAGGGATATGATCGTTATACTTGAGGTCCACGACGCCACGGGCAAGGACAACATCAGCTGGCTGCAAAACGCGGCTGACTTCTGGATAGAGATAAAGGACGCTCTGATCGGCACCGAGGACAAGGTGATCGTGAACATTGCCAACGAGTGGATAGGCCAGTGGCAGAGCAAGACCTGGGCGAAGGGCTACACCACGGTAATTCCGCAGCTGCGCGAGGCAGGCATAAAGAACACCATAATGGTAGACGCAGCAGGCTGGGGACAGTACGGAAAGAGCATCAAGGAGAAGGGCATGGAGGTCTTTGAGTCCGACCCCGACAGGAACACGATGTTCTCGATACATATGTACGGCTCGGCAGGCGGCACCCCCGAAAAGATCGAAGAGAACCTGACGGGCGTCACCGATCAGGGGCTTTGCGTCTGCGTGGGCGAGTTCGGCTACAACCACTCGGACGGCGACGTGGACGAGGCCTACATCATGAAATACTGTGAAGAAAACGACATCGGCTGGCTTGGCTGGAGCTGGAAGGGCAACGGCGGCGGCGTTGAATATCTTGACCTTGCCATCGACTGGGAGGGTCAGCAGCTCTCCCCCGAATGGGGCGAGGTGCTCGTCAACGGCGAAAACGGCATCAAGCAGACCAGCGAGAAATGCTCCGTGTTCGGGTGATATGAGAACCAAAAAAGGCTATCCGTGAGGATAGCCTTTTTTGTTACTAATCACCTTCCCATTCGGGCGGTATATAAATATCTAAACAATCAAGAAATGCTTCGTCATTTTTCATCCAAGTATTATTCCCGAAATCTATATCATTTATATCTGACATATGTATCTTACTAAGCTCCGGTGTATTATAAATAATAACATTATCAGGGAATTTCAGGTGCTCAGGGCTGCGCTCGGTCGTCCACAGCAGCCAGCGGTAACCGTGTATTTTGAAATAAAGTATCCCGTCTACCATTTCAAAATATTTGGAGCCATTTTCAACTATAACATTTTTTATCTCCGGAACATCATCGCCTAAAAAATAATTTCCACTACCTTGTCCTGTTCCGTACCGTTCTATATCGTCTAAAACCGCTTTAATGTAACTATCAATATATTCATCTTTTATTTCAAGATCATGCATGAATGTACTCCACGTATACCGTGTATCAGCATCAATACCTTCAAACTCGTAATTAACTTCACAGGCGTCTTTAGATATGTGTACTGTTCCGGTATTGTCCAGTATTATGTTTTGTACATAGTATTCTTCATCATGAAATGATTTATCATATGCCCCATGATCATCAACATAATCATAACCCGTTCCGGCTAAGTAATATAAATCAAAAGAATATGAATCGTCCTTGATCACATCATTCTGATACGTTATAGTGTGATTATTGCCGTCATGTACAACAGTTTTGGGAGAAATA
Organism: uncultured Clostridia bacterium; assembly: GCA_946533615.1. Taxonomy (GTDB): domain Bacteria; phylum Bacillota; class Clostridia; order Oscillospirales; family Ruminococcaceae; genus FB2012. The sequence continues at coordinate 4,538 of CAMNBY010000167.1, read as the reverse complement.
TAGATTGTACCGTGATGTTCTCCCGTTTCTACGTTATCAACAATATATCCACACAAGTCAGTACTGGTGTTGTCTTCTTTTGTAGTCGTATAGTTAATAACAAAAGTTCCGGTGTTTAGCTCTCTTTTCATACTGTTTATTGTCGTAATAATACCGGTTTCCTTGTTATAATAATATTTTTTGATCCCGGAATAGAGCCCGCTTTCGGAGTAACTTCCAAAAGCAACATCTTCCCATTTTTCTTCTTGGATCTGCGTTTCACCATTGTCTGCCTGCGCAGGCACATCATTCCCCTGGGCTGTTTGAGAAGGCGCAGTTCCCCTCGGCGCAGCAGGCGCCGCTGTCGTTGCGGGAGTGGTCGTGGTCGGGGGGGCTTCGTCCCTGCTGGAAGAGTCTTCCGTTATTTCGGGCACGACCTCGGGCGCGGGTGTTGTGGTCGTGGTCGTTGTTGTGGTCGTCTCTCTGCTCGAATCGTCAACGATCTCGGTGATCGAGGAATCTGTCGGCCTGTCGTCGCCCTTCAATCTGTTGTTCCTGCCGTTGAAGTAGATCAGGGTGCCGGTCGTTCCCACTACCACGGCCATGACTGCTGCGGCGATCATCTTTCCCGAAGCCGCAGATGTCGCGGCTGCCGCTGCTGCTGCCTTGCCCGAATTGTTCTCGGCAAACGCAAGAATGCTGCCGATGGGCACGATGCAGAGCGCAACGCCCTGCTTTTGCAGCTGCTCGAGGTGCTTTTTAAGTGCCGAACGCGCCGAGCTCAGGCGGGACTTTACCGTGCCTGCGGGAACGTTCATCTGCTCGGCTATCTGACCGACCGAAAGCTCGTTGTAATAGTAGAGGAACACCGTGTCGCGCTGCTCGTCCGAAAGCGAGTTCACGGCGCCTGCTATCACACGCTTGACGTCCTCGTTCTCGGCGTAATCCTCGGGCAGGAGCAGCGTGTCCTCCTCGGCGCCGTAAAAAGCCGCCATGTCAACGCTCTCGTTTGTGTTATCGTCCTCCGCTCCGCCGAAGTCGATGCGCACAGCACGGTTCTCGCGTCTGCGCGAGGCCGTGAACTCGTTCTTTGCGATAGTATGCAGCCAGGTGTCAAAATACGCTGGCTCGCGAAGGTCGGCGATGCTCTCCATAGCCTTTACGAATGCAGCAGAAACCACGTCCTCGGCCTCGTCGGCTGAAGCGCCCTGCTTGATGATATACTTTTTCAGCGGCTCACGGCACTCTGCGTACAGCTCCGAAAACGCTTCCCTGCTGCCCTTCGAGGCCTTCTCAGCCAGCTCTGTCATTCTTGCCTTATCCATCTTCATCTTCCTCCCGATCCTTGCCGCCGTATTTTTCTTTCAGGTCGTCGATCATTCCCTGATCGTCCATGTACCCTAACACGGCCTTCATCAGCTCGTCAAATGTCATTTCGCTCTCCTTTGATCCGCATCGGAGAAGGTGGTCTGTATCTGTATTATACCATACGATCTCCGAACACGCAACAGTTGTCTCTTGTCTTTTCTTTCGGGCCTTGCGGCCTGTTCTGATAATTAGACTATGATCGGCGGCAGATGGTTCGACGATTTTTTGTAAATAATTTATGAACATTTGAAAGATTTCTTTCATCAAAGTAAGCCTCAGCTGACTAAAATCTGATTTTTTATAAACTTTGTATGGCAGTTTTTTGCCCAGTTAACAACTTGCCCAAAAGAAGGGTTGCTCTTAGTGTAATATCGACAAAAAACAAAAACAGGGTATAAAAAGTTTATGAAAGCACTTGCATTTTATACATAAATGTTATATAATTAACAATATAACGGTAAGTGCGGATTCTGTCTGCTTTGCAGACCTCAAAAGATGTCGGACTGCCGGGTTATGCAAAGATGAAGAGTGCGGTTTTATGGTTTGCGGCACTCTTACGGCGAGAGCCGACTAAATTTGTAGGAGGTTATGTTATGAGTGAAAAAGCCACCATTCCCTTCCAGGGAACTCCCGAGCAGGAGGCTGAGCTGAAAAAGGTCATCGAAGCTCACCGTGACCAGCCGGGCGGACTTATGCCTACACTTCAGGGGGCACAGGGCATCTACGGTTATCTGCCTATCGAAGTACAGAAGATGATCGCTGACGGCCTGGGTGTTTCTCTTTCAGAGGTGTTCGGTGTTGCAACGTTCTATTCCCAGTTCTCCCTCACCCCCAAGGGCGAGCACAAAGTAAGCGTCTGTCTTGGTACAGCTTGCTATGTTAAGGGCTCGGATAAGGTACTTGAGGCTGTTGAGCAGAAGCTCGGCATCAAGGCAGGCGAGTGCACAGCCGACGGAAAGTTCTCCATCGAGTGCTGCCGCTGCGTAGGTGCGTGCGGACTTGCACCTGTTATGACGATCGGCGAAGAGGTTTACGGAAAGCTTACTCCCGATCAGGCAAGTAAGATCATTGATTCCTATCTTACTGAAAAAGGAGGAGAATAAGAATGACCTTTGAAGAACTGACCCAAATCAGAGAAAAGCACTCTGATCTTATAAAGGTAAGAAAGCTTATCGCATCCGAGGCTGCCAAGATGGCAGAGAAGACCGAATATCGCAAGCAGATCCTCGTCTGCGGCGGTACAGGCTGTACCTCATCGGGAAGCAAAAAGATACTGGAGGCTCTGGACAACGAGCTGAAGGCACAGGGCATCGAGAACGAGATACTTGTTGTAAGAACAGGCTGCTTCGGTCTCTGCTCCCTCGGCCCTATAGTTATCGTTTATCCCGAGGGCGTGTTCTATTCTCAGGTAACACCCGAGGGCGTTGTAAGAATAGTTGACGAGCACCTCAAGAACGACCAGATCTGCAAGGACCTGCTCTACAAGGAGACAGTTCATGCAGACGGCTCCATCATCCCTCTTGCAGAAACGAACTTCTACAAGAAGCAGAAGAGAATCGCGCTGCGCAACTGCGGCGTTATCGACCCCGAGAACATCGAGGAATACATCGGCACAAGAGGCTACGAGGCTCTCTACAAGGTGCTTGACAGCATGACTCCCGACGAGGTAGTCAAGGAAGTGCTGGATTCCGGCATCAGAGGCCGCGGCGGCGCAGGCTTCCCCACAGGCAGAAAATGGATGTTCACCAAGGACGCTCCCGGCGATGTCAAGTATGTTGCCTGCAACGCTGACGAAGGCGACCCCGGCGCATTCATGGACAGATCTATCCTCGAGGGCGACCCCCACGCTATCATCGAAGCCATGACCATCGCCTCCTATGCAGTCGGCGCACATCAGGGCTATGTATATGTAAGAGCTGAGTATCCCGTTGCCGTTCACAGGCTCCAGGTAGCTCTGCAGCAGGCAAGAGAATACGGCCTGCTGGGCAAGAACATCTTCGGCAAGGGCCACGATTTCGACATCGAGATCCGCCTTGGCGCAGGCGCCTTCGTCTGCGGCGAAGAGACCGCTCTGCTTACCTCTATCGAGGGCAACAGAGGCGAGCCCAGACCCCGTCCTCCTTTCCCTGCCGTTAAGGGCCTTTTCGGCAAGCCTACCCTGCTCAACAACGTTGAGACCTATGCTAATATCGCCCAGATCATCAGAAAGGGCGCTGCTTGGTACTCCTCTATGGGTACCGAGACCTCCAAGGGCACCAAGGTATTCGCCCTCGGCGGCAAGATCACCAATGTCGGCCTTGTAGAGATCCCCATGGGCACTACACTCAGAGAGATCATCGAAGAGATCGGCGGCGGCATCCCCGGCGGCAAAAAGTTCAAGGCAGCTCAGACAGGCGGCCCTTCGGGCGGCTGTATCCCTGCCAAGTATATCGACACTCCGATCGACTACGAGTCTCTGCAGGCTCTGGGCTCCATGATGGGCTCGGGCGGACTTATCGTTATGGACGAGGATAACTGCATGGTCGATGTTTCCAAGTTCTACCTTGAGTTCACCGTTGACGAGTCCTGCGGTAAGTGCAATCCCTGCCGTATAGGTACGAGAAAGCTCCACCAGCTCCTTGACAAGATATCCAAGGGACAGGCTACTATGGACGACCTCGACCTCATCGACAGCCTTGCCAACCACATGAAGACCTCTTCGCTCTGCGCTCTCGGTCAGTCGGCTCCCAACCCTGTACTTTCCACCATCAAGCAGTTCAGAGAAGAGTATGAGGCTCATATCAAGGAAGGCAGATGTCCCGCAGGTGTCTGCAAGGATCTGCTCAAGTATGAGATCATCGCCGATAAGTGTAAGGGCTGCACGCTCTGCGCAAGGAACTGCCCTGTAGGCGCTATCACAGGTACTGTTCGTCAGCCCCATGTCATCGACGCTGACAAGTGCATCAAGTGCGGCGTATGTATGTCCAACTGTAAGTTTGGCGCAGTAGTGAGAAAGTAAGGAAGGAGGGCACAATCATGGAAAATGTTCAGACTGTTAATCTTAAAATAAACGGTATCCCCGTAACTGTTCCTGCCGGCTCAACTATCCTTGAGGCTGCTAAGGCCGCTCACGTTGACATCCCCACTCTCTGCTATCTGAAGGATGTTAACTGCATCGGTGCCTGCCGTATCTGCGTTGTTGAGGCAACAGG
>CAMNBY010000166.1 GCA_946533615.1 uncultured Clostridia bacterium | reverse complement strand
GCCGGGCGTCAGCCCGCCTGCGTCAAATTTATGCACTCTGACGAAAAATCTGACTGCGTATCTGACGCACAGGGGTTGTGCGGTATTGCCCTTGTTTATCATCTCCCGACTATTCACAAATATTCGCCGTAAAAATTTACATTATTCATATTTAACGCACAGGCCGACAAGTAGTATAATATGAGAGTATGATACAGAACCTTGGTGATAGAAATGAAAAACGATATTGATATGCTGCACGGCACGATCGGCGACAAGCTGATGAAGTTTGCGCTGCCGCTTGCAGCAACAGGTATATTGCAGCAGCTCTTCAACGCCGCAGACATCGCGGTCGTCGGACGGTTCGTCGGAAAGAACGCAATGGCGGCGGTAGGCAGCAACTCTCCCGTTATCGCGCTGATACTCAGCCTGTTCACGGGCATCTCGATAGGCGCGAACGTTGTCATCTCGAACCTTATCGGTCAGAGGCACAGCGACAGGGTAAAAAAGGCCGTACACACCGCCCTGCTCTTTGCCTTAACGGGAGGCATCTGCTTTGCCGTGATCTGCGAGCTGTTCTCGCGGCAGATACTCAGCCGGATGTCCATTCCCGAAGAGGTCTTTGACATGGCGCTGCTATATTTCAGGGTCTATGTTGCGGGTATGCCGGTGATACTGCTCTACGACTTTTCCTCGGCGGTGTTCCGCAGCCACGGGAACACAAAAACGCCCCTCATCTGCCTGCTGACCTCGGGGATAATAAACGTGCTGCTGAACCTGTTCTTTGTGATCGTGCTCAAAATGACGGTGGATGGCGTTGCGCTGGCGACCGTCATCTCAAATCTGATAAGCTCGGCGCTGCTTATCTTTTTCCTTATGCGCGAGGAGTCGGACATACGCTTCTCCTTCCGCAACCTCAGATTTGATCGGAGCCTGCTCTCGAGAATGGTGGCGATCGGCCTTCCTGCCGGCGTACAGGGAATGGTCTTTGCCGTGTCGAACATCATTATCCAGTCCTCGATAAACAAGCTTGGGAGCGACGTCATGGCGGCGTCCTCGGCGGCCTTCAACATCGAGATATTCGCTTACTATATCCTTAACTCCTTCGGCCAGGCCTGCACGACCTTCATCGGGCAGAACTACGGCGCAGGCAAGCCCGAGCGCTGCATACGCGCGAGCAGGATCGCCTTTGCTCAGGATCTTATCGTAACAGTAACGATGTCGCTGCTGATACTGTTGGCAGGCAGGCCGCTGCTCGGCATCTTCAACTCCGACCCTGCTGTGGCGGCGGTAGGCATCATCCGCCTGAGATATGTGCTGCTCTCGGAGGGGATAAACGTTGTGATAGAGATAATCTCGGGCTGCATGAGAGGCTACGGGCGCTCGTTCGTTCCTGCGGTGATCTGCACCGCAGGCATCTGCGGAGTGCGCATAAGCTGGGTCTACACGGCGTTCAGGCGCGACCCTACATTCCCGACCCTGCTGAAAGCCTATCCCCTGAGCTGGACAGCCACGGCGCTGGCGCTGATAGTCGCCTACATCGTTATGCGCCGAAGGACAATGAAGGATTTCTTTGAAAGTGCAAACACAAGCGAGCCGTCCTGATGGGCGGCTTGTTTTTTCTGTCCCGGGCGTCGGCGGCGGTCAGGCAAAGCCGGAAATGCGGTCTTTCAATGGTCGGGGTTGATTATTTGGCATAAATATGGTATAATCATAAGGTGTGCAGAACGCACCTGAATACTGAACGGAGGCAGATATGGAACAGACCTACCACGCGCTCAAAAACAAGGCGCTTGAAAGATATTTTTGCAGAATGAACGAACAGCAGCGAAAGGCTGTGTTTAAGCTTAAAGGGCCGCTGCTGATACTTGCGGGAGCAGGCAGCGGCAAGACCACCGTGCTCATCAACCGCATCGCGAACATGATACACTTCGGCGACGCCTACAACGACGAAAAGGGCTACGGCCTGCACCCCGAGGAGGAGCTTTCGTTCCTGCGGGACTACGCCGACGGCAAGGTCACAGACGACCGCCGCCTGGCCGAGATCGTCGCCTTCGAGCCGATACGCCCGTGGAACATACTGGCGATAACATTTACGAACAAGGCCGCAGGAGAGCTCAAGAGCCGCCTTGCCGATATGCTCGGCAGCGAGGGCGAGGGAGTTATGGCGGCGACCTTCCATTCTCTCTGCGCAAGGATACTCAGGCGCGAGGGCTCGGCACTCGGCTACGGCTCAAATTTCACGATCTACGATTCTGACGATTCGCTGAGGCTCTGCAAGCAGGTGCTGAAGGACCTGGACATCTCCGAAAAGCTGTTCCCCCCGAGGGCTGTCCTCGGCGAGATCTCGCACCAGAAGGATATGCTCGTGACGGCGAAGGAGCTGGCGGAGCAGTCTGGCTCGGACTACAAGCTCAGGACAGTTGCTCGCATCTACGCCGAGTATCAGCAGCGGCTCATGGACGCGAACGCTATGGACTTTGACGACCTGATCTGTCAGACGGTGCGGCTGTTCGAGACCGAGCCCGACGTGCTTGACCACTATCAGAACCTTTACAAATACATAATGGTGGACGAGTATCAGGACACAAACATGGTGCAGTTCAGGCTTGTGGCGCTGCTGGCAAAAAAATTCGGCAATCTGTGTGTCGTGGGTGACGACGACCAGAGCATTTACAGCTTCCGCGGAGCGACGATCGAGAACATACTGAGCTTTGAGCAGGTGTTTGGCTGCGACCCCGAGCGCGATGTCATCAGGCTTGAGCAGAACTACCGCTCGACGCAGAACATTCTTACCTGCGCAAACGTGCTGATAAAGAACAACACCCAGCGAAAGGGCAAGAACCTCTGGACAAGCGCCGGAGACGGCGAGAAGGTCGAGGTCTACCGAGCAGCAGATGAGCGCGGCGAAGGGCTTTTTATCGCCGAGACCGTGCTCGACAACGTGAAGCAGGGCGCTCATTACAACGACCACGCAGTCCTTTACCGCACAAACGCCCAGTCCCGCGAGATCGAGCTTGCAATGACACGCAGCGGCGTGCCGTACCGCATCTTCGGCGGCCTGAAATTCTATGACCGCAAGGAGGTCAAGGACATACTGGCATATTTGCAGGTGATAAACAATCACAGCGATATGCTGAGGCTGAGGCGGATAATCAACGAGCCCAAGCGAGGCATCGGCGAAGCCACGGTGAACTCACTCGAGCAGATCTGCTCGGATCTGGGGCAGACACCGATTGACGTTATGCACGATGCCGATGCGCTGGCACCTATCTCCCGCAGGGCAGCCAAGCTGCGCCCGCTGGCAGAGCTGTTTGAATACTTCACCGACATCGCCGAGAGCCTGCCGCTCGAGGAGCTGCTTGAAGAAGTCATCGACAAGACGGGCTACCGCCAGATGCTTGAAAACGAGGGCGACGAAGGACAGATGCGCCTGGAGAACATCGAGGAGCTTAAATCCTCTGTCGCCGAATATCAGGAGAACGCCGAGGAGCCGACACTTTCGGGCTACCTCGAGGAGATCTCGCTCTACACCGACATTGACCGCTACAACGCCGATGACGACTATGTGGCGATGATGACCATACACTCGGCTAAGGGTCTTGAATTCCCGAACGTCTTTGTTGCGGGAATGGAGGAAAACCTCTTCCCGTCCTCGCGCAGCAGCGAGAGCGAGACCGAGATACAGGAAGAACGCAGGCTCGCTTACGTTGCGATCACGCGAGCCAAGAAGCGGCTGTGGCTGCTGCACACGGAATCCCGCAGGCTCTACGGTTCGTATTCCTACAACCGACCCTCGCGCTTTATCCGCGAGCTGCCCGAGGAAAACATCGAGAAAAAGAGCGACCCGAACCTTGAGCGGGCTGCCGCTTCGGCGGGCTTCTCGGCCCCTCACAGCCAGACGATGCAGGAGCAGCTGCGGCGCATACACAAGGAGGCCGAGCCCGCAGAGCTTGAAGATTTTTCCGTCGGCGACAGGATAGTACACCGCGTTTTCGGAGAGGGAACGATCCTCAAGATCACGCCTATGGCAAACGACCTGCTGGTCGAGGCGGCATTCGACACTCGCGGTACAAAGCGCATCATGGCAAGATACGCCAAGCTGCGCAAGCTGTGATCCGCTGACCAATGGAGTATTGATATGAAAGATAACACAACAAAAAAAGCGCTGCTGCTGGGCGGGCTCTTAAAGGGCTGGCTGCTGACAGAGTTCATGGGGATATTCGTGTTCCTGTTTTTCATGGCGCTGCACGTTGCCATGGGAAAGGCGGCGAACATTCTTTTCGGCGTGATCGGGATACTGACGGTGTTCTGCATGATGGCGGACTTCGGCCTTAAGCAGGGCGAAAAGGCACAGAACCGCGTTGTGCTCCACGACTCCGAGCCATGTCGCAACTTCGGTGCGGCCATCGGAGCTGCTGCTGCTCTGCCGAGCTACATCTCGCTTATTATCCTTTCGCTGTCGAGGGCAGGCGCGATCGGCAACTTCCTGCCTGCCTACAAGCTTATCAACGCCTACTTCTTCCCGCTGACCGACCTTGTGGCTCACAGCGCGGACGTGATGGAGATGCGCCCTGCCGGCTTTGTGCTGCTGGCGGTGCTGCCGCTGTGCTTTGTGCTCAGCGGCTGGCTGTCCTTCCGCTGGGGCTACGATCAGGTAGACCTCAAGAGCAAGCTGATGTACAAGGACAAGTAACGGAGGCGCTGTATGAAAACTGCTTTGATAACAGGAGGCTCGGGCGGCATCGGCTCTGCGATATGCAGGCGGCTTGCCGCTGCGGGCTTTGCCGTAGCGATCGGATACAACACAAACAAGTCCGCTGCCGAGGCGCTCTGCCTCGAGCTTCGGGAGGGTGGCTGCTCTGCTCTTGCGGTGCGGCTCGACATGGCAGATGCGGATTCTATCGCGGAAGGGCTTTCTCTTGTCTGCGGAGAGCTCTCGCCGCCGCAGGTGCTTGTGAACTGTGCGGGGGCCGCACACATCGGCCTTTTCACCGACATGACGGACGAGCAGGTCTCAAGGCTCATAGCCACAGACCTGACGGGGGCGATACTGCTGACGAAGCGTGTTGTTCCCGAAATGGTTCGACGCGGCTACGGTCGGGTGATAAACATTTCGTCGGTATGGGGGCTTTGCGGAGCCTCCTGCGAGGTGGTATACTCAGCCGCGAAGGCAGGGCTTATCGGCTTCACAAAGGCGCTCGGCAAGGAGCTTGCGCCTTCCGGAATAACTGTGAACTGCATAGCCGCCGGCCTTATAGACACGAAGATGAACGCGGCACTCACCGTTGAGGAGCTTGCCGACATCGTCAATGACATTCCCGCAGGCCGCGCAGGCCGCCCCGAGGAGATCGCGGAGCTGTGTGCCTTCCTTGCAGGCGGCAAGGCAGCCTACATCAACGCCCAGACTATCGCCCTTGACGGAGCCTGGTGCTGAGATCGCTGAGGAATAATAAGGCAATACCGCACAACCACCGGCTAACGCCTTTGCACGCTATCTGCTTGCATATTTTCCGTCATATTACCCAAATTCTCCTTGAAAGGCG
>CAMNBY010000165.1 GCA_946533615.1 uncultured Clostridia bacterium | reverse complement strand
AACGAGCTGATAGTCATGACCGACGACGGTTCCTACGGCAGACACGGAAACGTTACAGCCCCTCTCAAGGAGCTGCTCGAGGGCGGCGAGAGCTTTGACGAGATAATAACGATCGGGCCGATGATTATGATGAAATTCGTCGTTGAGACCGCAAGGCCTTATGGCATTCCCGTGACAGTTTCGATGAATCCCATCATGATCGACGGCACGGGTATGTGTGGCGGCTGCCGCCTTACCCTGACGCAGGACGGCAAGCGCGTTACAAAATTTGCCTGTGTTGACGGCCCCGATTTCAACGGCTACGAGGTGGATTTTGACGAGGCGATGTCCCGTGGGACTATCTACAGCGACTTTGAGAAGAAGGCCTATGACAAGGCCTGCAACCTGTTCCATATCAGTGAGGTGTGATCCATGGCAATAGAACCCAAAAAGCACGAGATGCCCACCCAGGCTCCTGAGGTAAGGGCGCATAATTTCAGCGAGGTAGCAGAGGGCTACACAGAGGAGATCGCGGTCGCGGAGGCACAGCGCTGCCTTAACTGCAAGAACCGACCCTGCGTCGAGGGCTGCCCCGTAAATATTCAGATACCCGATTTTATCGCAAGGATAAAAGAGCGCGACTACGAGGGCGCATATAAGGTGATAAGCCGCTCCTCCTCGCTGCCTGCTGTCTGCGGAAGAGTCTGTCCGCAGGAGAGTCAGTGCGAGAGCCGCTGCACCCTTGGCATAAAGTTCGAGCCCGTCGGCATCGGAAGGCTTGAGCGCTTTGTGGCAGATTACCACAATCAGAATTCCTCGGAGCTGCCCGAGCAGGCCGCCCCCAACGGACATAAGGTCGCGGTTATCGGCTCGGGTCCCTCGGGACTTACCTGCGCAGGAGATCTTGCAAAGCGCGGCTATGATGTCACGGTATACGAAGCGCTACACACGGCCGGAGGCGTGCTGGTCTACGGCATACCGGAGTTCCGCCTCCCGAAGGCGATCGTCCGCAAGGAGACCGACACCCTGAAGGCGCTTGGCGTTAAGATCGAGACAAACGTTGTCATCGGCAAGACCCTGACCGTTGACGAGCTGTTTGACATGGGCTTCGAGGCCGTGTTCATCGGCTCGGGAGCAGGGCTTCCGAATTTCATGAACATTCCCGGCGAGACCCTGAAGGGCGTTTACTCCGCCAACGAGTTCCTGACCCGCAGCAACCTGATGAAGGCCTACAGCGAGAAGCCCGTTACACCTATCATGAAGGGCGGAAGGGTCGCTGTCGTAGGCGGCGGCAACGTTGCGATGGATGCTGCGCGCACAGCCCTTCGCCTCGGCGCCGAGAAGGTGACGATCGTGTACCGCCGCTCTCTTGACGAGCTGCCTGCCCGGCGCGAGGAGGTCGAGCACGCACAGGAAGAGGGCATCGAGTTCCGCCTGCTGACCAACCCCACCGAGATACTCGGCTATCACAACCCCGATGACCGCCGCGACCCGAAGAACGGCTTTGTCACGGGAATGAAAGTCGTTAAGATGCAGCTCGGCGAGCCCGACGAGAGGGGCAGAAGAAGCGTTTCACCGATCGAGGGCAGCGAGTATACCCTTGATTTTGATGTTGTTATAATGGCGATCGGCACCTCGCCGAATCCGCTCATCAAGAATACGACCGAAGGTCTTGAGGTCAACCGCCGCGGCGGCATCGTTGTCACCGAAGACGGCCTGACCTCGCGCGAGAACGTCTATGCAGGCGGAGACGCAGTTACGGGCGCCGCAACTGTCATTTCGGCGATGGGCGCAGGAAAGAAGGCCGCTGCCGCTATCGACAGAAGCTTCAGAAAATAAGACATAAAACACAGGACGGGAAGCGCCTGTCACTAAGGAGGTATCCTTATGCACAGACTGTTTGTGATCGCCACAGCGCTGCTGCTGATCTCTGTATATGCAAAGGAGCTGGTGTCCGTGCTCTGGTCGCTGACCGTTGCGCGGCTGTTAGGCTTTTACTGCAAGCAGGTGTCGTTCTTCGGGCACACTGTTTACAGGAACAAGCGCTCCGACAGCTGGCACACCAGACGTGACAAGCCGTCGCCGCTTATACAGGAGCTGACCCTCATCGACCTTGAGAAGCAGGTGCCCGATGATATTGATTCAAAGGATAGCCTTAACTCTCTGCTGAAAGCACTGTTCAATCTCTGCCTCTCGGCAGGACTGATATTCTGGCGGTTGAAGAGCGGCGGCGCCGAGCGCGTCCTTCACTCCAAGGGCAGCCTGGCAGAGCTGTTCCTCGACTGGTTCGCCATCGGCTACACCTTTCACAGCCTTGTCAGCCTTGGGATATTCATTTACGTTTACTTCGTGATGTCCCGCAGGCTCATGGGTCACACCATGCGTGCGGTGAACAAGCTTCGGGCGGGCTATCCGTTCGAGGACATGGAGCTTAAGCCTGTGCGCGACCTGCCCTATAAAAACACCACGCTTGTCGAAAGGACGCAGTATTATCAGTTATATCTCTGCCTGCTGGAATCGAGCGGAAGACCAGAGGATATGCGCGAGCCCATCGGCGAGATCGTGCAGTACCTCAGCGGCAAGTCCTTCATCATACAGAATATGGGGCTCTACTGCTGGCTGGTCTATTACTTCTCGCGCTACGAGCTTGACCCGCAGTCGGCAGGGTACTATCTCGGCCAGATACGGGCAGCCCTCGAAGCTGACGGCGACGCCAACTCGAAGCGCGTGCTGGCCTATTACACCTTCGGCATCGAGCAGGACTATGTCAGAGCTCGCAGCTACTGGCAGCAGGCCATGAATACGATCGACGAATTCTCGCTTGGAGCAGAGCGCGAGCTCGAACGCAAGATGCTCCGCGAGCTTGACGAGTTTCTGAAGAAGCAGGGCGCCTGACTATTTTTGATGAAAAGAGCTTTTTGATGACCTTTACATTCTCGGCGCTGAAGACCGACTACCGCTTTACTCGCTTCGGCTGCTATCTCGGATACATAACGCAGGCGGTGGTGAATAATTTCCTGCCGCTGCTGTTCGTGACATTCAGCCGCAGCTACGGCCTGAGCTATGCAAGGCTCTCGCTGCTTATCGCTGTGAACTTTGTGACACAGCTGACGGTGGACTTTATCTCGCCGCCGATCGTTTCGCGCCTTGGCTACCGCAGGACGATGCTCGGCGGCTGCCTTTTCTCGGCGGCGGGGCTGTCGCTTCTGGCGGTGCTGCCCGAGGTGCTGCCGCATTTTGCGGGGCTGTGCTGCTGCATGATGCTCTGCGCTGTCGGCGGAGGCATAATGGAAGTGCTCGTGAGCCCGATCGTCGAGGGCTGCCCCAGCGACAACAAAGTGGGTCAGATGAGCCTGCTGCATTCCTTTTACTGCTGGGGGTCGGCAGGCTGTGTGCTGATCTCGACACTTTATCTCACCGCCGCAGGCACGGAGAGCTGGCGGCTGCTTGCCGTTTTGTGGGCGGCCGTTCCGCTGTTGTGCCTGTTCATGTTCATCCTCGTGCCGATCAACGAGCCCGAGGAGGAGCAAAAAAGCGGAGGCTCCGCAGCGCTTTTCAAAAACCGCCTCTTCTGGCTGCTGGCAGTGATGATGATCTGCGCAGGCGCCTCCGAGCTTGCGGTCTCGCAGTGGGCTTCGGCCTTTGCGGAAACAGCCCTCGGCGTGTCGAAGCGTGTCGGCGACATCGCGGGTCCTTTCGCCTTTGCGATACTAATGGGAACGGCAAGAGCCCTTTGCGGCCGTGTCACCGAGAGGGGGCTGCGCCGCTGTATGGTGCTGTGCTCGGCGCTCTGCGTTGTCGGTTACGCGATGATCTCGCTCTCGGGGAGCAGCGCCGTTTCACTTGCAGGCTGCGGTGTATGCGGCTTCGCGGTGGGTATCATGTGGCCGGGAACGTTCTCTATCGCCGCCGCAAGGATACCAAAGGGCGGTACCGCGATGTTCGCGCTGTTTGCCCTTGCCGGCGACCTTGGCTGCACCGCAGGACCTGCGGTGGTCGGACTTTCGCCCGATCTTGAAAAGGGCTTTATGTACGCCATGATCTTTCCCGTGCTGATGCTTGTGTGTCTTGCGTCGGGCGGAGGGATCGCTCCACCCGATCGGTCTCAGACAGGAGAACAGAATGAAGAACACACCCGATAACGAATTTATAAAAATATTCGCCCTCTTTTCAAATGCGGCTCCCGAGAGCTGTGACGTCATAAACACCGCAAGGGGAGAGCAGGACTTTCGCGAGACCGTGATCGTGAAAACGGCTGACGGCGGAAGGCTTGTGATAAAGCTTGCTGACAACGACTTCACCGACCCCGAGCGCATATCGGAATGGCAGCGCTGTGCTGCCGAGTACCGCGCCCTGGGCTACTATGCTCCCGAGATATTTGCGGCCTTGGACGGCAGCTTTCCTCGGGTGAGCTATAAAGGCCGCAGCTGCGCTGCCTATGCCGAAGGATTCTCGCCCTACAGACCTCTTGAGGACAGAGCCGGCGAAAACGCCGGGAGCACCGTGCTCAGCGAGAGCATCATTAAGGACATCTGGACGATGACCGCGAGGGTGGCGGCGAAGCGCTTCGATTTTGCAAAGCACCCATCGGGCTACTGCCTTTTCGAGACCTTCTGCCCCTCCGACAGGACCGACGAGGTGACAGAGAACGCGCTGGAGTGGTTTTCCTATGCCGAGAGCCTGTCGGACGGGCACCGCGAACAGGTAAGGCGGATCCGCCGCCTCTGGGAAGAGAACCGCGCAGTGCTTGAGCCCTTGTACAAAAAGCTCCCCACCAGCGTTTTTCAGGCCGACCTGAACACCACGAACCTCCTGCTCGACGAGCAGGGCAGATTTGTCGGGGTCTATGACTTCAACATCAGCGGACGTGAGGTTTTTCTGAATTATCTCTTCCGCGAGAACTTTGACAGCGACTTTGAGCGCGAGAGGGAAAAGATATACAGCGCCCTTTGCTTCTCCCGTGAGCATTACATATTCGGCGAGGACGAAAAGCGTGCGGCACCGCTGCTTTACCGCTGCCTGAAGCCGCTGTGGTTCAACAAGCTCGAGGCGCTGAAAAGCTGCGCAGACGATGCTGCGGTGTCAAAGCGCCTCGACCTCACCGAGCAGGCGCTGACCGCCGACTTCGGTTTCGAGAAATATATGTGAGCGCATACTCTACGCGGTTTCGGTTATAATAATCCCGAAACGGAGGAGATGCAGATGATAGGATTCTTGATAGGTACACTTCTTGGCGGAGCGGCAGGCGTGGCGACCATGTGTATGTGCAGCGTTGCAGCCGAGGCCGACCGGCACCTTGAAGAAAAGGACGACAATGAAGCAGAGCCGCGAAAGCTCTGACACGGGAAAGGAGAGCAGGAGCATGAAAAAAAGGATAGCGGCTGCGGCCGTGTCAGCGCTCCTGCTGGCCTCCTGCGGTTCAGGGAACAGCAGTGCGAAAAGCGACGAAAAGCACAGCGCAAGCGTCTTTGCAATGGATACATACATGAACCTGACGGCCTACGGCGACAGCGCCGAGGACGCACTCAAAACCGCCTCGGCGGCAATAACAGACCTTGAAGGCAGGATCTCCGTCACCGACGAGGGCAGCGAGATCTACAGGCTGGATCATTCGGGCTCGATCGAGCTTTCCGTCGAAACCGCGGAGCTTCTGCGCTTCGGGCTTGACATGAACGCCCGAACGGGAGGTGCTCTTGACATCACTCTTTATCCCGTGACCTCTGCATGGGGGTTCACCAAGGAGGAGCACCACGTCCCGGGCAGCTCCGAGCTTGAAGAGTTGCTGGCTCTCACGGGGGCGGACAAGCTCTCGCTGGAGGGCAATAACGCAAAGCTCGCAGAGGGCGCACAGGTCGATCTCGGAGCTGTCGGGAAGGGCTATGCCGGCGACCTGGCTGTCAAGGCTCTGCGTGACGGCGGCGTGACCTCCGCTATCCTCGACCTGGGCGGAAACATTCAGACCCTTGGCACCAAGCCCGACGGCAGCAAGTGGAACATCGGTATCCGCGACCCGTTTGAGGGCGGGATTTTCGGCTATCTCTCGGTCGGCGAGGCGGCTGTGATCACCTCGGGAGCCTACGAGCGTTTCTTTGTCGAGGACGGTGTCCGCTACTGGCACATCATCGACCCGAAGAACGGCAAGCCCGCAGCCTCGGGGGTGATCTCCTCAACTATAGTAGGAAGTGAGGGAAGACTGTGCGATGCGCTCTCAACGGCGGTGTTCGTCATGGGTCACGACAGAGCCTATGATCTCTGGCGGCAGAGCGAGGACTTTGAATACATCATCGTCACCGACGATATGAAGATATATGTCAGCGAGGGGATCAAAGATGACTTCAAACTTGACGAGAGCGCTGCGGCGCTGGACGTGATCGTGGATAAGAGATAGCTGTACAAAATAACGGACAGGAGGCGCAGCGTGACCGACAGAAAAAAACTTGTGATACTAAGCGTGACGGCCGCTGTGATCTTTGTGGGGTCGCTGATATGGTGCATCGTTCTTCTTAACAAGCCTCACGGCGACACGGTCTGCATACGTCAGGACGGCAAGATTATTTACACGCTTGACCTGTCCAAGGAAACGGACAGAAAATTTGACATCGGATATAACGGCAGCAGCAACACGGTCGAGATAAAGGACGGAAGGATCCGCATCTGCGATGCCGGGTGTCCCGATAAGGTCTGCGTCCACACGGGCTGGCTGACCGCGGATATACCGATCGTCTGCCTGCCGAACAAGCTGGTCATCGAGTTTGCCGACGGCACATCCGCCGACGACGCTCCCGACGCCGTTGCGAGGTGAGCCGATGGAGAAGAAAAGGCTCACGGTAAAACGAATGACCGAGCTGGCGCTGCTTGCGGCTCTGTCGCTGATAATCTTTGTGATCGAGATGCAGCTGCCGACGCTTGCGCCGATCCCCGGAATGAAGCTCGGGCTCGCGAACATAATCACGGTGTACGCAGTGTACCGCTTTTCGGCGGGCGAGGTCTCGCTGATGCTGCTGACAAGGATACTGCTCTCGGCAATGTTCACGGGCAACGTCACGGCGCTGATCTACAGCATTGCGGGCGGAGCTCTCTGCCTCTGCGGAATGCTGCTGCTTAGGAATATCATACCGCTGAAATTTATCCCCCTGTGCAGCGTGTTCGGGGCGGTCTTCCACAATGTCGGTCAGGTCGCCGCCGCGATCTTCGTCATGGGAACGATGACGGTCATCGCCTACCTGCCGTTCCTGCTGGCGTCGGGATGTATCGCGGGCGCCTTCACGGGTGTGTGTGCGGGGCTTGTGCTTCGCAGGCTTGAAAAGAAATGACCTTACATAAACGGTGATAAAAATGAAACTGA
>CAMNBY010000164.1 GCA_946533615.1 uncultured Clostridia bacterium | reverse complement strand
AGCCTTACTTGCAGGAGCATGATGTAATGCTGCTGACAAATCACGGAGCCCTGACTGTCGGCGCCGACCTGACAACTGCCTACTACCGCATGGAGACCCTTGAGCTTCAGGCGCAGATCTCGCTTGTTGCAAGGCTGCTCGGCGGTGTCAAGGACATCAGCCGCGAGAACATCGACCGCCTGATCGGTATGCGTCCGCAGTACGGCGTTACGGGCAAGCACCCGGGGTACAAGAAGTATAGTGAATAAATAATAAAGCATAAAAAAAATGACGTTGTCGCCGCAATGCGATAACGTCATTATTTGCTTTTAACTTAGTGCAGAGTATCAGTCCGGGAGGGTTATCTTCGGAAGGTAGGAAATGATGTCCTCCTTCATTCTGATGACCTCGCGGCGGGCCGCCTTTGCGTAGTCGCGGGGGTCGCAGTTCTCCTCCTTTTTGTAGGCGCACATAACAGCGCGTGAGGAGTTCACTATCGCGCCGAGGCCGTTCTCGTCGAAGCCCTTGGCAACGCCTTCTGCTCCGCCGCCCTGTGCTCCGTAGCCCGGAACAAGGAAGAAGGTGTGAGGCAGAGCCTTGCGCATCTCGGCAAGCTGCTCGGGATAGGTAGCGCCCACAACGGCTCCCACGCCGCTGTAGCCGTACTTGCCCATTACCTCGACGCCCCATTTTTCGCACATATCGCCCATGGTGGCGTAAACGGTCTTGTCGCCGATCTTTAAGTCCTGAAGCTCGCCCGAGCTCTTGTTCGAGGTCTTGACCAGCACGAAGATGCCCTTGTCGTAGGCGCGGCATTTTTCGAGCAGGGGAGAGATGCCGTCCGTCCCGAGGTAGCCGTTCACTGTCAGCGCATCAGCCCCGAAGGCAGGGATGTTCTCGCCGCAGACCTCGGTGAAGCCAAGATGTGCTGTGGCGTATGCGTCCATCGTTGCGCCGATGTCGTTGCGCTTGCCGTCGGTCATAACGAACATACCCTTGCTCTGGGCATACTCGATAGTTCTTGCAAGGGTCTTGACGCCCTCCCAGCCGTACATTTCGTAGTAGGCTGCCTGCGGCTTGATCGCAGGGCAGATGTCGTGTATCTCGTCGATGATGCCCTTGTTGAATTCAAGTATTGCCTTGGCTGCGGCCTTGAGTGTCTTGCCGTATTTCTTGACCTTCTTGTTCACGATGTACTCGGGAACGTATTCCAGCCTCGGGTCAAGTCCGACCACCGAGGGGTTCTGGGTCTTGACGATGTTCTCTATAAGTCTGTCGAATGACATATTATTCCTCCTGTCCGCGGTCAAAAACCACCTGACCGCCGCAAATGGTGTAGCGAACCCTGCCTTTAAGGCGTTCGCCCTTGAACACAGAATTCTTTGAGCGCGAGTGCAGCTTTTCGGGCTCCACGATCCATTCCTCGTCGGGGTCGAAGATACAGAGCTCGCACTCTGCGCCCTCGGCGATCTTCACCTCGGGAAGGCCGAGGATCCGTCTCGGGTTCACAGCCATGACCTGCACGAGCTTTTCAAGGCTCAGCTTGCCCGTATGGTAAAGCCGGGTCAGTGTTACGGCCAGCGATGTTTCAAGACCCACAACGCCGTTGGGGGCTTTCTCGAAGTCCGCCTTCTCCTCGGCGGTGTGGGGGGCGTGATCTGTGATGATGCAGTCGATCGTGCCGTCGAGCAGGGCTTCCTCTACTGCCTTTCTGTCGCGCTCTGTCCTGAGAGGCGGCGACATACGGTAGTCGGCATCGCGGCTCAGCAGCTTCTCGTCCGTATAGGTGAAGTAATGCGGCCCTGTCTCGCAGGTGACCTTCACGCCGTCGCGCTTGGCGGCTCTGATGATGTTCACCGAGCCGTAGGTGGAGACGTGGCAGATATGTATCCTTGCATCGCAGGAAGCGGCGAGAGTGATCTCACGGGCGGTGATGCTGTCCTCGCTGGCTCTGTCCATTCCGCGGACGCCAAGCTTCTTCGAGACCTCGCCCTTGTTGATTATGCCGCCGTTGATTATTTTAAGATCCTCGCAGTGAGAGGTGATGATGAGGCCGTTTTCGTTCGAGAGCTCGAGCGCCTGACGCATGAGCTCGGCGTTCTCGACGGGTCTGCCGTCGTCGGAGATGGCGACTATGCCCGCTTTTTTTAGCTCCTCGTAGTCGCACAGCTCCTGACCCTTCATGCCCTTTGTGACACAGGCATAGGGGATAACGTTTATGCCTGTTTCTGCGGCCTTGTCAAAGACGTAGCGCACCAGCTCGGGGCTGTCGATGGGCGGGTTTGTGTTCGGCATACAGGCGACACCCGTGAAGCCGCCTGCCTTTGCAGCTGCGGCACCCGTGAGGATATCCTCCTTGTGGGTCTGTCCCGGGTCTCTGAAATGTACGTGCATATCGAACAGCCCGGGAACGGCAACGAGCCGTCCCTGACCGTCTATGACCTTGTCTGCCTGTGCCTCGTCGGCGCCGATCTTTGTGATCCTGCCGTCCTCGGCGAGAATGCTTGTGATGCTGTCGAGCCCTGTCTGTGGGTCAACAGCGCGTATGTTCTTGATAAAAAGCTTCATTCGGGCTCCGTTCTATTTATTTGTGCTTAGCCTCGAAGTGCTTGCCGTGAGAGTACGGGTCAAGAGTCTTCTCGGGCATTACGCAGGTGAGTACCTCGCCGCTGGAATCATCGGGCTTCTTGATAAGGAAGGTGCAGGAGCACATTTCTTCCTCTTCATTGCTGTTTTTCTTCTTGTTCTTGTTGGGGTCCTTCAGGTCGCTGTAGGTGATCTCAGCGAAGAAGCCAAGCTTGATGTTTTCCTTCTTGAACTCCTCGTTGGCGTGGCCGGGAAGAATGAAGAGCTTGATCTTGTCGTTGTCCTCGTCTACCTTGAAGTAGCCGTCGGCGATTGTCTCATCCTTTGTGATCCAGGAATATTTGAATGTGCCGTCCTGGTTGAACTCGAGCTTCTTGTCGTTGACGTCGTCGGTCCAGGCGCCGTTGATGAGCAGGCGGCTCTCGCTGTCGGTGTCAAGGCTGGGCGAGCTGAGCGTGTATGTACCTACAACGACAGCGCAGATAACAAGCACGATGAATAAAAGTCCAAGGACAACTGAAACGATCTTCTTTACCATATTATTACCTCTTTCTCGGTTTATTCAGACGGCTCAGCCCTGCTTGAGGACAGCGCCTGTGTTGGCAGATGTAACAAGGGAAGCGTATCTTGCAAGGTAGCCCGTCTTGATCCTGGGCTCGCGGGGCTGCCACTTGGCCTTTCTTGCGGCAAGTTCCTCGTCGGATACCTTGACGTTGATGGTGTTCTCGGGGATATTGATAGAGATGATGTCGCCCTCTTCAACAAGCGCGATGGGGCCGCCGACTGCTGCCTCGGGAGAAACGTGTCCGATCGAGGCGCCTCTTGTAGCGCCGCTGAAGCGTCCGTCGGTTATCAGTGCTACAGAGCTTCCCAGACCCATTCCCGCGATGGCAGAGGTGGGATTGAGCATCTCTCTCATTCCGGGGCCGCCCTTGGGGCCTTCATAGCGGATAACGACAACGTCGCCGGGATTGATCTTGCCGCCTCTGATAGCAGCGATAGCGTCCTCCTCGCACTCAAAGACTCTTGCGGGGCCTTCATGCACCAGCATCTCGGGAGCAACTGCCGAGCGCTTTACAACGCAGCTGTCTGGGGCGATGTTGCCTCTGAGGACTGCGATGCCGCCTGTCTTCGAGTAGGGGTTGTCGAGAGGCCTGATGACCTCGGGATCGCGGTTCACGGCGCCTGCGATGTTCTCGCCGACGGTCTTTCCCGTAGCTGTGATGCAGTCGGTGTTCAAAAGCCCTGCCTGAGCGAGCTCGTTCATTACGGCATAAACGCCGCCTGCCTCGTTCAGATCCTCCATATAGGTGTGGCCTGCCGGTGCAAGGTGGCAAACGTTCGGTGTCCTTTCGGAGATGCTGTTTGCAACGTCAAGATCAAGCTCGATGCCGCATTCGTGAGCAATGGCAGGAAGGTGGAGCATTGAGTTGGTGGAGCAGCCCAGAGCCATATCCACGGTCAGGGCATTGAGGAAGGCCTTCTCGGTCATTATGTCGCGCGGACGGATATTCTTTCTGTAGAGCTCCATGACCTGCATACCTGCGTGCTTTGCGAGCTTCAGTCTCTCGGAATAAACGGCAGGGATAGTGCCGTTTCCGCGAAGACCCATGCCGAGCACCTCGGTGAGGCAGTTCATCGAGTTTGCGGTGTACATACCCGAGCAGCTGCCGCAGGTGGGGCAGACCTTGTTCTCGAACTCCTCAACGTCCTCGGCGGTGAACTTGCCTGCGTCGTAGGCGCCGACGGCCTCGAACATACTGGAGAGCGATCTCTTCTGACCCTTGACGTGACCAGCGAGCATTGGGCCGCCCGAAACAAAGACGGTAGGAACGTTGACTCTTGCCGCTGCCATCAGCAGGCCGGGAACGTTCTTGTCACAGTTGGGGACCATTACGAGGGCATCGAAGTGATGTGCCAGAGCCATGCACTCGGTGCTGTCGGCGATCAGGTCGCGGGTGACAAGGGAATACTTCATTCCCTGATGTCCCATTGCTATGCCGTCACAGACAGCGATAGCAGGGAAGACGATGGGTGTGCCGCCTGCCATTGCAACGCCGAGCTTTACGGCTTCAACGATCTTGTCGATGTTCATGTGTCCGGGGACGATCTCGTTATAGGAAGAAACGATGCCTACGAGGGGGCGCTGCATCTCCTCCTTGGTCATTCCCAGCGCATTGAAGAGCGATCTCTGCGGAGCCTTGTCCACGCCCTCGCAAAAATAATTGTCTGCCATTGTTATTCAGTCCTTTCCGGGAGCCTGTGTCCCTTGAAATCAAATCTGTGTTTTTACGTTTTTACCTTCTGTTGAGGCCGAGGAAGGCTGCGCCGATGATGCCTGCGTCGTTGCCGAGCTTTGCGATCACGACCTCGGTGTTCTTTGCCGAGTTCTTGGTGTAGACTTCCTTTGCGACCAGCTCTTTGAGGGGCAGCAGCAGGGGGTCGCCCTCGTTGCAGA
Organism: uncultured Clostridia bacterium; assembly: GCA_946533615.1. Classification (GTDB taxonomy): domain Bacteria; phylum Bacillota; class Clostridia; order Oscillospirales; family Ruminococcaceae; genus FB2012. The sequence goes on along the minus strand of CAMNBY010000164.1, from coordinate 1,556 downwards.
CTCCTCCGCCGATGCAGAGTATGTCGGGCTGGAAGATATTTATGGTGTTGGTGATGCCGCAGGCCAGATAGCGGATATACTTGTCAACTACCTCCTTGCCTGCTCTGTCGCCTGCACGCATGGCGTTGAAGGCTGTGCGCGCGGAGACCTTGCCTTCCTCCTCGTTCATCTTCCACATTACCGAGCTCTTGTCCTCGAGCATGGCCTCTCTGGTCATTCTTACAAGGCCTGTGGCCGAGGAGAAGACCTCGAAGCAGCCGCGTCTTCCGCAGGTACATTCGGGGCCGTTGGGGTCGATGACCGTGTGGCCGATCTCGGCGCCTGCGAAGTTGAAGCCCGAATAGATCTTTCCGTTTATGATTATTCCGCCGCCCACGCCTGTTCCGAGGGTGATGCAGACGGCGTCGTTCGCGCCCTTTGCGGCGCCTGCGACGAACTCGCCGTAGGCTGCGGCGTTGGCGTCGTTCTCAACATAGCAGGGCTTGTCGATGTGTGTCTGCATGAGCTTGACTACCGGGAAATTCAGGAAGCCCAGGTTGTTTGAATACTCGATTATGCCGCTCTCTGAATTTGCGGTGCCGGGAGTGCCGATGCCGACGGACTCGATGTCGTCGAGTGTCAGTCCTGCCAGGTCAACAGCCTCCAGCGCGACCTTTGCCATATCGGCGCAGATGTCCTCGGCAGGACGGGGCAGGTTGGTCTTGCAGGAAGTCTTTGCGACTATCTCGAAATCCTCGCTGACAACTCCGGCCTTGATATTGGTGCCGCCAAGGTCTATGCCTATGTAATATTTCATTTATTCTTCCTCCGCTTCTTCTTTGCTTGTGATGTATAATACTATCTCGGTGATGAGCTGACCCGCCATCAGGCCCGACATTGCCGAGAAGGTCTTCTTTAGTGTCCTGTTCTTTGAAAGTATCGCACCCAGCAGGTAGGCGCAGGCCGCAAATGCGGGAATGATGACGGTAAGCATCGTTTTCCTGTTCATGGCGTTTCCCTCCTGCTCAGACCTTGGAGAGGACAGCCTTGCATCTGCCCTCGACGGTGTAGCTGCCGCTGCCTGCGGTGACGAAGATGCTGTCGCCCTTTTTGAACTCTACGGTGTCGGTGCCGGTCACGCGACCCTCGCCCTCAAGTATCAGCAGGCTGTTGAAGCTCTTTTCGTCGGCGTTCAGCGTGGCTGAGCTCTCAACGTCGAGAACATAGGTGGTGAAATACTCGCAGCTTGCCATGAGGCGCGAGGTGTAGCCCTCGTGCTGCTCTGTCGGCGAAACTGGATAGTTCTCGGCGGGAGCAAGCTTTGTGACTTCGAGCGCCTTGTCGATGTGGAGCTCGCGCGGCTTGCCGTCCTTGCCGACTCTGCCGTAATCGTAGATGCGGTAGGTGGTGTTGGAGTTCTGCTGTATCTCTGCGATGAGTATGCCCTTGCCGATAGCGTGCAGCGTGCCCGACTTGATGAAGAACACATCGCCCTTGTGAACTGGCACGTTGTTCGTGACCTCGAGCAGGGTGTTGTTTCTGATCCTCTCGGCGAACTCCTCGGGGCTTATCTCGTG
>CAMNBY010000163.1 GCA_946533615.1 uncultured Clostridia bacterium | reverse complement strand
CGCAGTACACGATGCACAAGGTACTGATGGGGCTCATCGACGCTTACAAATACGCTGACAGCAAGCAGGCGCTTGACATTGCGGGGCGGCTTGCGGACTGGTATGTGGACTGGACGGACGGCCTGCAAGGCACCGACCCGTTTGTGGCATACAAGGGCGAGCAGGGCGGAATGCTCGAGCTTTGGGCGGAGCTGCTCGACATCACGGGCGAGGACAAATACCGCACGCTCATCGGCCGCTACAAGGACAGCGGGCTTTATCATCAGCTGTCTGCGGGCAAGGACGCGCTCACGGACGACCACGCGAACGCGAGCATACCGCTCTCTCACGGGGCGGCAAGAATGTACGAGATAACAGGTGACGACTACTGGCGGGAGGTCAGCGACCGCTTCTGGAAAAACGCCGTGACCGACCGCGGAATGTTTGCCACCACGGGAGCAAACGCGGGCGAGTTCTGGATACCTCCCCACTCTCAGGGCGAGTACATAAGCGAGACAGATCAGGAGTTCTGCACGGTGTACAACATGGTTCGGACAGCGGACTATCTTTACAGGCGGACAGGCGACAAGGCCTACGCCGACTACATCGAGCGGGCGCTTTACAACGGGTTTCTGGCTCAGCAGAATATGCACACGGGAATGCCGACCTACTTTCTGCCGCTGCGGTCGGGCAGCCGAAAGAAATGGGGAAGCAAGACCCGCGACTTCTGGTGCTGTCACGGGACGATGGTGCAGGCACAGAGCCTTTACCCGCAGCTCTGCTACTACACAGAGGGCGAAGACACGCTGCTTGTGATGCAGTACATTCCGTCACGCACCGAGCTCGAGCTTGGCGGCAGGCGCGTCAAGCTCACACAGCAGACCGAGATGAAGAACTACAACAATCAGGTATTCTTTGACGAACAGGGCGGCGGCGAAAAGTCGCGGTGGTCGCTGAGATTTGAGATCGAATGCGAGGGCGGGTTCAGGCTTTGCTTCCGAGTGCCCGAGTGGTCAAGGGGCGTGTCGCTTATCGTGAACGGCGAGGAGCTTGAGCCCGAGATCGGCGGCGGCCTTATCGGCCTTGATGTTGCTGCGGGAAAGACCGAGATATATCTTATGTTCCGATCACGGATAGTGCTGGAGCGGCTTGACGATATGCCCGAGCTTGCGGCGGCTGTGGACGGGCCGATAGTTCTGGCGGGGCTGACCTCGCGTGACACGGGGCTCAGAGGCTCGGCGGAGGAGATCTTCTCGCCGAGGACGGTACACACCTACTCGACCTACGTCTGGAAGCAGAACTGCTGCGTCACCCGCGGCCAGCGCGAGAACATCGAGTTCATCCCCCTCTACGACGTGACGGACGAGGAATACACCGTGTACTTCACGGTGGAGGAATAAAAGCCCGCAGGCTTGAAATATCTGATAAAATGCTATATAATAAAAACAGGGTATCCTCCCATTGCGGGGGAATACCCTTTTGCTTTGTCTTAGGACTGCTTATCTGATAAAATGCGTTGGCGTCCAGGGCTCGGTCTCGGGGAGGCCGAAGCGCTCCTTTCCGAGGGCGATGGACTTCATCAGGAAGCTCATGTTCCTTGCCAGCACGCGCAGGGTCTGGAGGCCCTCTTCGTCCTGAGTGACGTCGCCCTTTTCGCGGCCGTGTGCGCTGTTCCAGTACTGCGATGAGGCCACGGGCATATTGGTGATAGTGAAATACTTGTTCAGCTCGTCAAAGGTGGCAGAGCAGCCGCCGCGTCTTGCAACTGCGACGCTGGCGCCGACCTTCATGGTCTTGTCGAAATGGGTGCTGTAGAACAGCCTGTCAAGGCAGGCGATAAGTGTGGCATTTGCCGAGGCATAATAGACAGGAGAAGCCACCACCAGACCGTCGGCGGCCTCGAACTTCGGCGCAAGCTCGTTGACGACGTCGTCGAAAGCGCATCTGCCCTTTGTGTGGCAACTGCCGCAGGCGATGCAGCCTCTCACGGCCTTGTTCCCGATCTGACAGACCTCTGTCTCGATGCCCTCTGCCTCAAAGGTCTTTACCATCTCGGCTATGGCGATAGATGTGTTCCCGTTCACTCGGGGGCTTCCGTTGATTATCAAAACCTTCATAACAATGCTCCTCCTTATTTTATAGCAGCTTCTCCATTTCGGCGATTATGCCGCGGACCTCCTCGGAGGTGTACTCGTCGCCGTCCCAGATGCGGTGGGCGGAGACTGCCTGCCATACCAGCATCGCGAGGCCGTTCTCGCAGGGCTTGCCGAGAGCCTTGGCCTTTTTGAGCAGCTGAGTTTCAAGCGGGTTGTAGATAACGTCGAACACCGCATCACAGCGCCCGATCAGCTCCTCCGCAACGGGGCAGGCCTCGGTCTTCGGGAACATACCCACGGGGGTGGCGTTCACCAGCAGGTCGTAGTGCTCGGCGTGAGGCTGCTCCGCCGTGATGATCGTGACAGGAGCATCAGGTCTGTGGCTGTGTATCTCGGCGGCGGTCTTTTCTGCCAAAGGGATATCGGGCTCGATGACCTGTACCGTCAGGTCGGCGCCCTCGAGCGCTGCGGCAATGGCGATCATTCTCCCGACGCCTCCGCAGCCCACAAGCAGCACGCTGCCCGAAAGGCTTGCGCCAAGCTCTCTGACCGAGAGCAAAAAGCCGTCGCAGTCGGTGTTGTAGCCTGTCAGCACACCGTCCCTGACCTGCACGCAGTTGACGGCGCCGTAAAGCTCTGCCGTCCTGTCGAGGCGGTCAAGATAGGGCATGATCTCGGTCTTGTAGGGAATGGTGATGTTGAAGCCGCCTGTCTCCCGCAGCTTCGGGAACTGTGAAGCGGTGTCGCTTCTCGGTATCTCGGTGAGGTCATAGTCGGCCTCGCGGCCTCTCAGGGCGAAGAGCCTTTCGTGTATCTGCGGCGAGAGCGAGTGTCCCAGCTTCTCGCCGATCAGGGTGTAATGCTTCATATCGTTCTCCTTTGGGTTTAGGCAATACCGCACAACCATTGTGCGCAAGATGCGCAGTCAGATTTTTCGTCAGATTGCCTAAATTCGACGCAGGAAGGCTGACGC
>CAMNBY010000162.1 GCA_946533615.1 uncultured Clostridia bacterium | reverse complement strand
CCACGACGACCACAACGACCGTAAACGACGACGAGCCAGGAGCCACAGCTACCACCACCACCGAGCCCGAGCTCACAGAGGCCACCAAGCCCAGCACCCCGAAGCAGAGCGAGACCAAGCGCTCCTCGGCCACCAAAAAGACCGACACCTCGAAGAGCGTGACAAAGCCGCCGCAGACCGCGCCCTCCTCGGCACAGTCCAAGCCGCCCGAGACGCCCTCCGACACAAAGACCGAGTCCTCCGCCGAGGTGACGCCGCCTCCCGAGGACGACAGCAGCCGCGACCCCGAGGAAGGCAGCGAAGAATGACCCAGCGCGAGCAAAACCCCTTCCCTTACTCGGAGGACAACAAGCGCTACCTGACCTACAGCTGCTATCTGCGGAGACGGTTCGGCTGCAAGGTGATGAAGCTGCCGCTGAACACAGATCTCGGCTGCCCGAACCGCGACGGCACAAAGGGCTCGGGCGGGTGCATATTCTGTTCGGCAAGACGCAGCGGAGATTTTGCCGGCGACCCTGCCGAGGACATTCCCTCGCAGCTCACGGCCATGCGCGAAAAGCTGAAAAACAAATGGAGCAGCGGCAAATTCATACCTTATTTTCAGGCAGGCTCCAACACCTACGCCGACACAGCGACCCTCAGGCGAATGTACGAGACCGCCCTCGGCTACGAGGGGACAGTGGGGCTCAGCATCGCCACCCGTGCCGACTGCATCGACGAGGAAAAAGCCGACCTGCTGGCGGAGCTTTCGCAGCGGACATACCTGACCGTCGAGCTGGGGCTGCAAAGCATCTCCGACCGCACTGCCCTGCTCTGCAACCGCTGTCACACCTACGGGGACTTCCTCGAAGGCTACGGGCTGCTAGCGGAGCGAGGCATAAACGTGTGCATACACCTTATAAACGGCCTGCCGGGAGAAACAAGAGAAATGATGCTCCGATCGGCACGGGCTGTGGCAGGGCTCAGGCCTCACGCCGTAAAGCTGCACCTGCTGCATATCCTGAGAGGTACTGCCCTGGCGGAGATGTACGAGCGAAAAGAGTTCGGCGCTCTCGGGCAGGAGGAATACATCTCGCTGGTCTGCGACCAGATAGAGCTTATGCCGCCCGAAACGATAATAGAGCGAATAACAGGCGACGGCGCCCGCCGCGACCTTATCGCTCCGTTGTGGAGCCTGAACAAATTTGCTGTGATGAACGGCATCGACAAGGAGCTCTACCGCCGTGATTCGTGGCAGGGAAAGACATTCGGCACCTATTGATGCCCCAAGGAGGAGAAAGAATGAACAAGAAGTTTGTACCCTGGAACAGCGAAAACGTGACGATCATGGGACGCACGGATTCGATCGACCCCGAGGCTGTAAGGATAGTATTCGCCGGGACTCAGATCACCCTGCGCTTTGCAGGCACCGAGCTTTCGGCTGTACTTAAAAATCACCGCTTCTACAACAAAATGGAGCTGGGCGTGCTTGTGGACGGGCTCGAAAAGAAGGTAGAGATCCCCGAGAACGATGTGCGCACCGGCGTGAAGCTCTGCGAGGGGCTTGAAAGGCGCGAGCACGAGGTCACGCTCTTCAAGCGCCAGGACGCGACCCATTATTTCGACTTCTACGGCTTTGAGACCGACGGCGATGCAGAGCTGCTGCCTGCACTGCCGCTGCCCGACAGGCGCATCGAGTGCTACGGCGACTCCGTCTCGGCAGGAGCAGTCTGCGAGGCCGTGGAGAACGTGGCCTCTCTCGATCCCGAGAACAACGAGGGCGTTTACGACAACGCCTACCACTCCTACTCGATGATAACCGCCAGAAATCTCGGGGCACAGATACACAACATCGCTCAGGGCGGCATAGCGATCTTTGACCGCACAGGCTACTACCACTCCCCCGAGACGATCGGCATGGAGACCGCCTACGACAAGGTCTGCTACTTCCCCGAGGCCGAGGGCGGCTATTCAAGCTGGGACTTCTCACGATACACGCCGCAGGTAGTGATACTCGCGATCGGCCAGAACGACCAGCACCGCGAGCAGGGCGAGGACCCCGACATCACCGACCCCGAGTATCGCACCAAATGGAAGGAGCGGTACAAGGAGATCATCCGCAGCCTGCGCAGCCACTACCCGAAGGCAAGATTCATTATGCTGCTTACAGTGCTGATGCACTATCCCACCTGGGACGACGCGCTGGACGAGATAGTTGAGGAGCTTGGCGACGAGAGGCTGACACACTTCCGCTTCAAGCGCTGCGGAGCAGCCACCCCGGGACATCCGCGTCTCCCCGAGCAGTACGAAATGGCCTCGGAGCTGACAGCATACATAACGAGGCTGGAGAATGTGTGGGAGTAAGGCGCCTGCCGCTCTTTCGGACATTCTGCTGCACTCTTTCGCTTGGCGTATATCTGTGAATTGTTCATTGCAAAATAATTATCAACTATCAATTCAGCACAGAACAAGCCCGAATAGAACCACCCGCACAAAGCCTTCCGAACGGCAACGATGCCGCCTCATTCGCAAAGGCACCCGCCTCCCCTCCGGGGAGGCCTCGCAAAGCCCTGCCAATCATTCGACTGAAAGCCGGTGGGGGAATCGGGCCGTGCGCCCTTAGCACAAAAAAACACTTGACATTTACAGTTTAATGTGCGATAATATTACAATAGGATAAAAGCGTCCGGGAGGAAGGATCATGGGAACAAGAGTAGGAATGGTGTCGCTGGGCTGTTCAAAGAATCAGGTCGATGCCGAAAGAATGCTCTTTATGCTGCGGCAGGAGGGCTTTGAGATAGTTGCCGACGCCGCGTTGGCCGATGTGGTCATAATCAACACCTGCGGCTTTATCGAGACCGCAAAGCAGGAGGCCATAGATACTATCCTCGAATTCTGCACCCTAAAACAGGAGGGCAGGATCAAGGCTGTCATCTGTACAGGCTGTCTGGCGGAAAGATACCGCGACGAGGTTCTTGCCGAGATACCCGAGCTTGATGCCGTGGTCGGCATAGGGCGCAATTCCGAGATAGTCGAAATAATCAGGAGCATCTATGCGGGCGAGGATCACATCACCGCCTTCGGCGAGAAGGAAGCTCTCTCGATAGAGGGCGGAAGAGTGCTGTCAACTCAGCCCTTCACCGCATATATTAAGGTGGCAGAGGGCTGCGACAACCGCTGCTCGTTCTGCGCTATCCCCGACATCCGCGGCCACTTCCGTAGCAGGCCGATGGAAAACATAATAGAAGAAGCCAGAGGGCTGGCAGAAAAGGGCGTCAAAGAGCTTATCGTCATCGCCCAGGACACCACCCGATACGGAAAAGACATCTACGGCGAATACAAGCTTGCCGAGCTGCTGAGAGAGCTTTGCAAGATAGACGGCTTTAAGTGGATAAGAACGCTTTATGCCTACCCCGACAAGATAACCGACGAGCTGCTCGACGCTATCGCCGACGAGGAAAAGCTCGTGAAATACCTGGATATCCCGCTGCAGCACTGCAACAAGGACATTCTCAGGAGAATGAGACGCGCAGGCGACCGCGAGACCTACACTGCCCTTATAAAAAGGATAAGAGAGCGCGTGCCGGGCATAGTGCTGAGGACTACCCTGATAACAGGCTTCCCGGGAGAGACCGAGGAGCAGTTCGAGGAGCTGTGCGAATTTGTCA
>CAMNBY010000161.1 GCA_946533615.1 uncultured Clostridia bacterium | reverse complement strand
TTACTTAGTCTCTTTGTGAAGAGTGTGCTTCTTGCAGAACTTGCAATACTTGTTCATTTCAAGTCTGTCAGGGTCATTCTTCTTGTTCTTCTTGGTGTTGTAGTTTCTCTGCTTGCACTCTGTGCAGGCGAGTGTGATCTTAACTCTCATTTCGGCACCTCCTGACGAATTTTACGCTTTGCAAGAACATAACAAAGCGCAGTCTGCCTCCCTCATACTTATGAGGTTCACTTGTGTTCCTTGCGGCTCATGGGCTGCACAGCGCCCAAAAAAAGCGCACAAAAAATAGACCTCATAAAGAGGTATAATTATTATATCACATATCCCCCGGCTTGTCAAGGCTTTTAAGCACAAATTTTCGGGGCTTTGGGGCGCCCGCTTCACGCACAATGCACAACTTCTCAAAAAAAGCAAAGCCCACAGAGTTTCCCCTGCGGGCTGCTGATGCCTGAGAGATATGTCGGAGCGCGGCTTACTTAGCCTTGCCCTGATTTGCAACGCCTGCCATCTTGGCAGCCAGCTCGTCGGGATCGCAGAGATAGTTCTTGGAGATCACCTTGAAATCATCGTCGAACTCGTAAACCAGCGGGATAGCTGTAGGAATGTTCTCGTTGACGATGTCAGCATCGCTCATGTTGTCAAAGTATTTTACAAGAGCGCGGAGGCTGTTGCCGTGAGCAGCAATAAGAACGCGCTTGCCGGCCTTCATCTGGGGCTTGATCTCTTCCTCAAAGTAGGGAACAGCTCTTGCAATGGTGTCCTTCAGGCTCTCCTGCAGGGGCAGCTCCTTGGGGTCAACATCGCGGTACTTGGGATCCTTTGCAGGGTTCCTCTCGTCGTCCTCGGTCAGAGCCATAGGCGGTATGTCAAAGGATCTTCTCCAGATCTTTACCTGCTCCTCGCCGTACTTTGCAGCGGTCTCGCTCTTGTTCAGGCCCTGTAAAGCGCCGTAGTGACGCTCGTTGAGCTTCCAGCTCTTGATAACGGGCAGCCACTCTCTGTCCATCTCTGCAAGAACGTTGTTCAGGGTGTGGATAGCTCTCTTGAGGTAAGAGGTGTAGCAGAGGTCGAAGTCAAAGCCTGCCTCCTTGAGGGCGCGGCCGCCCTTCTTGGCCTCCTCAACGCCGTTCTCGCTGAGCTCAACGTCGGTCCAGCCTGTGAATTTGTTTTCCTTGTTCCACTCGCTCTCGCCGTGGCGGATAAGTACCAGTTTCATGCTCATAGTTTTTGATTCCTTTCGTTTATTATTCCCTGATTGGGTCATTGTTTTTCGTCCCTGTATTTAAGCAGTTCGGAAGCGAATTTGGTAGTTTCTCCGTCGGGAGTATGGTAATACTCGCCGTTGATAACTACATGATCGTCGTTATAGTCGGGGATATATATCCTCATCTGTGCAGCGTCCTCGCTCTCGGCAAGCTTGCTCATATCGTCTTCCTTTACGGTAAGAAGCTTTATGTATACCCCCGCGGGAGTATCGGCAGAGTCCGCCCTGTCCTCGGGGGAATATTTGTTTTTCACATCGGCAGCAAAAGCTTCCGCCTTTTCGGCAAGGCCGTCAATGACCGTGCCGGAGTGCAGAGAGCTGCTGTCCATGTACAGAACTCCGTTAAGCTTTGAGGAAGCGGCCGCGTCGGCGCCGTCTGCATTGCCCGCGGTCGAATATGAAGCGGTGTCGTTCTTCGGCTGAGATGACGTATCATCGGTGTCTCCGCAGGCCGAAAGCGTTAAGCCGGCAAGCGCAGCGACCAGGAATAGCATAGATCTTTTCATGACTCCTGCCTCCTTGTTGTTTAGATGTCAGAGGTCAGTGATTTGAAAAGCCTGTTCGGGCGTTTTCCTCTCAATGGATCCCTCTGCCCCCACCGTAAGCTTTTAGAAGCCAGATGTGAGAGGCAAGAGGCAAGAAGTGCCTTGTGAGGACTTTTCCTCTTTCTTTATCCGGCTGACCCCCACCGTATCGCGAGGACTACCCGGCACATTTCGCTGTTGTAAACGAGCTTGCGAGTGCTCACGCGGATTAAAAAACGTATCGCGAGGGAGCCCCGGCACATCACACCGTTGTGAGGCGGCTTGCCGCCGCTCACGCGGCTTAAGATTAACCTTCTACTGCTGCCTGAACGATAACGTTGAAGTCGTTTGCCTTCAGGGAAGCACCGCCGATAAGGCCGCCGTCGATGTTGGGCTTTGCAAGCAGCTCGGCTGCGTTGCCTGCGTTCATCGAGCCGCCGTACTGGATAGTAACAGCCTCGGCAGTTGCCTCGTCATAGAGCTTGGCAAGCTGAGCGCGGATGAATGCGCAGACCTCCTCGGCCTGGTCGGGAGTTGCGGTAAGTCCCGTGCCGATAGCCCATACAGGCTCGTAGGCGATAACGATGTTCTTTACCTGCTCTGCGGTAACGTCCCAGAGATCAAGCTTGATCTGGCGTGCGATAACTTCCTCGGTGATGTTGCACTGACGCTCCCACTTCAGCTCGCCGACACAAACGATCGGCTTCAGGCCTGCGTTCAGGGCTGCAAGAGTCCTCTTGTTTACAGTCTCGTCGGTCTCGCCGAAATACTGTCTTCTCTCGCTGTGGCCGATGATAACGTAATCAACGCCGACCTCTACCAGCATATCAGCCGAGATCTCGCCCGTGAAAGCGCCGCTCTTCTCAAAGTGAACGTTCTCGGCGCCTACCTTTACGTTGCTGCCTGCGGTGGCTGCAACAGCGGTCTCAAGGTTGGTGAAAGGTACGCAGGTGATGACCTCTACCTTGCCCTCGGCGTTGGCGACCAGGGGCTTGATAGCCTCGATAAGCTCCTTGGCCTCGGGTCTTGTCTTGTTCATTTTCCAGTTTCCGGCGATGATCGCCTTTCTAACACTCTTCTTCATCTGTCTTACTCCTTTATGTTATTTTGACAGTCCGTCTATCATAATAAATATACCTATGCCCAGCATTATCAGCCCGATGCCGATTATGGTCAGCATTACGCTGCTGCTGCCTTCGGCCTCGTCCTCGGGCTGCTCGTTGCCGTCAAGGTCGCCGTTCTCGTCAGGGATACCTTCAAACTCGGCGCTGTCCTCGTAGATGTGGAACTGCTGCGGATTTGTGGGATTGTACTTTACGGGCACCTTGTCCTCGTACTCCCCCGAGTCGTTTATCCACTCCTCAAAGCTCTGACCGTCCACGGAAAAGCGTATCAGCATCTCCTTGAAAACTATCTTGCCCTCGCCGCCTGAATGATCCGGGATCTCTGTGCTCCGGCGCTCAACGATCTCAGCCTCGACCGAGGGCTCGGTGTCCTCAACTACAACAGTCTCGTTCATCTCGGGCATGAAGCGGTAGCCCTTGCCTACTTTTATTCCTATGTAGACAAGCACTATGCCCACAGCCGCCAGCACCAGGCCGACTATCCACATATGGTCCGAGAATATCCCTGCCTTGGCTATGGCTGTGCCCTCTTCGCTGTCGTCCGCGAGAAGCATTACAAGTTGTGAAATATCCATATCAAACTCCAAAAATATAACAGGGCAGACTGACTGAAGCCTGCCCCGCTTTTGATCTGCATCAGGGGCAGAAATGTCCCTTACTTGTCGGCGATAACGTCGATGCCGGGGAGCACCTTGCCCTCAAGATATTCAAGGGAAGCGCCGCCGCCTGTGGAGATGTGGCTCATCTTGTCGGAGAAGCCCAGCTGGATAACTGCTGCTGCGCTGTCGCCGCCGCCGATAATGGTGGTCGCGTCAGTCTCGGCAAGGCTCTTGGCTACAGCAATGGTGCCCTTTGCGAGTATGGGGTTCTCGAATACGCCCATAGGTCCGTTCCAAACAACGGTCTTTGCGCTCTTGACAGCCTCGGCATAAAGCTCGGCAGTCTTTGTGCCGATGTCAAGACCCATCTGATCTGCGGGGATCTTGTCAGCATCAACGACCGCTACCTCGATCTCGGCGTCGATAGGATCGGGGAATGCCTTGGCAATGGTCGTATCTACAGGCAGGAGCAGCTTCTTGCCGGCTGCGGCAGCCTTCTCGATCATTTCCTTGCAGTAGTCGATCTTGGTGTCATCTACCAGAGATGTGCCGACCTCGAAGCCCTGTGCCTTGAGGAAGGTGTATGCCATGCCGCCGCCGATGATAAGCGTGTCGCACTTCTCGATCAGGTTGTTGATAACGTTCAGCTTGTCAGCGACCTTTGCACCGCCAAGGATAGCTACGAATGGCCTTACGGGATCCTCAACTGCGTTGCCGAGGAAGTTGATCTCCTTCTGCATCAGATAACCAACTGCGGTCTCCTTTACAAACTTTGTAACGCCTGCGGTCGAAGCGTGTGCTCTGTGTGCAGAGCCGAATGCGTCCATTACGAATACTTCGCCGTCAACCAGATCGGCCAGCTCCTTTGCAAAAGCCTCGCCGTTCTTGGTCTCTTCTGCTCCGCGGAAACGTGTGTTCTCAAGAACAACGATCTCGCCGTCGTTCATCTCGGCTACTGCCTTCTTGGCGTTGTCGCCAACTACTGTGTCGTCAGCAGCAAACGTTACCTTGCAGCTTACCAGCTCTGCCAGCCTTGCAGCCGCAGGAGCCAGCGAGAACTTTGCCTCGGGGCCGTTCTTCGGCTTGCCAAGATGTGAGCAAAGTACGACCTTGCCGCCGTCAGCAACCAGCTTGTTGATAGTAGGAAGCGCAGCAGTGATCCTGTTGTCGTTTGTGATAACTCCGTCCTTCAGCGGAACGTTGAAGTCTACCCTTACAAGGACCTTCTTGCCCTTAACATTAATGTCGTCAACCGAAACCTTGTTTAATCCTGCCATGATCGTGACATCCTCTCATATAAATTTTGGTGTGGCCGCATCGCAGCCCATAAATATATTATATAATATAAACCCCTAAAAATCAATAGCCCAAATAAAAATTTATATTTTCTTCACCTGCCCCACCACCGCCGCCTCTCGCACCCCCTGCGGCCTGCCGTTCACTTCTGCTTGTCTGCTGGGGGGAGACCCTTTTGAAAAAGGGTCATCCCCCCAGACCCCCCTCCCTAAAACTTTTAATGATTTTTGGCGAGGGTGCCTGAGATTTTCAAAAGTTCATCAATCTTTGAAGTTTCATCTGTTTTCCGAAGATGCAGACACCCTCGCCAAAAATTCGCTAAAAGTCTTTGGAAAGGGGTTTGGGGAATAACCTTTCTTCAGAAAGGTTTTCCCCAACGACTTCGCAGAAGACCGAGGAATGGGGGCAGATGTGCGGGGTGGTAAATAAATTTTGAATTTTTATTAAAGATTGTTTTTGAACGCAAGATGTTGATATTTTTCTCTTAGATCATTCAATATGCGGTGTGCTATCCGATTTGTAAAATATACTATTATATATTATA
>CAMNBY010000160.1 GCA_946533615.1 uncultured Clostridia bacterium | reverse complement strand
GTGGGCATGGGCATCGCGGACGACAAAGGAGTCGCTGTCGCTCTCGTCACGCTCGTAGGCCACGAAGCCTTCGACATATCTTGCGGGCAGGCCGACGATCCTTGCCATTATCGCCATTGAGGTCGCATAGCTGGTGCAGGAGCCTGTCTTGCTCTCGAAGAGGAAATAGTCGAGCGAGGTATCTGTAGGAGTGTACTCGAGGTCGTAGACATAATCATTCTGCTCGAAATAGTTCACGAAAGCGACGGCCTTTTCGTAATCGGACTTGCAGTCCTTGGTGATCTCGAAGGCGAGCTCTTTCATTCTGTCCGAGCACTCGACGCTGCCTGTATAGGAGCTGAGAGCCATCTCGTACTGCTCGATGAGGGGCTCGCTTTCTGCGATTCCGTGGCGGCGGGCTTTTTTCAGCATATCGTAATACTGCTGGCCAGTGAGCCTGAGAGAAGCGGCGAACCGATGGTCCTCCTCCTTCTCGGGATAGAAATAGACAGTGTAGTCATAATCTCTGTCGGTGTCGCCGTTGTTTCCGACACTGGTCTCGCCGTCGCCGTAGGTGTAATACCCGTCCGAGGCGGCGTAGGAATAATCACGGCCGATAACCCCCGGGGGCACAGGCACATACATACCGCGGAAGTCGTCGTCGTGGACGTGGAACTCCTCGAGGCTGTATTCGGGGACGTTCAGGCTTTCCGTCAGCAGCTCCCGATCGGCGACTGTCTTGAAATAGCCGTAATACTCGTCTCGGTTGATGTTCACCTTATGATAATAGCTGTAATCGGAGAACTTGACAGAGCTGTAATCAGTTGTCCAGACGTCTTTTTCAAAGGTGTCATACGCCTGGCGCTTCAGGTAGTAGACGTCCTGATCGTCGGTGGTGTCGCAGTAAAAGATGATCTCGTTTGTGTAGCTTGCGCCGTAACGCGGGGAAGATGTTCGGCTATAACCCGAATAATCAGAGGAACTGTTTCGGTTGTTGACCATCACGTCAAATGCGTGGGAGTCACGCTCCAGCACGGACTTGGCCTCCGGCAGCGGGATCAGCATACAAACAGCACCTGCCAGAGAAGCAAAAAGCGCCAGCGAAACATAGTATGCCATATCGTGGACGGCTCTAACGCCGTCAGAAATACTTTGCTGCTGGCGGTTGTGCACGACTATCGCCAGAAAGAGAGTGATTATGAGTGTTACCTGAAATGGCGACATAACATCGGCGCGTTTTGCATAGATCACGAAGGGGAAAAGCAGGCAGAGCATGAGGCCGAGGCTTCTGAAACGCACCTGGGTGAAATAGTAGAGTATCGAGATCAGGAAAAAGCCGCCGAAGACATAGAGGGCAAGGAAATACTCGAAGACGAAGCCTGTATCAACTCTTTGCAGGTAGAACCAATCCGTAGGTATCACGCCCGAGGAGCGCCAGCCGCTGTACAGCGAGTTTGACGAAAGAAAATAAACGCCGACGAGCAGGCCGATATAGATCAGCGGGCCGAGGAATTTGTGCTTCCTCAGCTGGTCGAACAGCAAAAAGAGAGCCACAGCCGCGACACCGAACAATGCCGTATAAAGGACCACCTGCTCGTAGAAGTAGCGGTCGATTATCAGGTATGTGATGACACAGCCAAGCGCGATAGTAAGAGTATATCGGCCAAGCAGCTCTTTTAGTTTTTCTTTCATCTTTTCCATAGTGTTTAATGATCAGCTCAGTTTCTTGAATTCAAAGGTCTCGGAGCAGGTCCAGAGGCTGCCCGCTGAGGGGGTGAAGCCGCTGTCCTCTGCAACAACGAGGGTAACGGAGGGAATGGAGAACAGCTCTGCGGCGAGAGCGCTCTGCGAGGCGTCGATCGAGGTAAAGCAGATCGCGGCGCCTTTGAGTGCTTCTTTTGGAAGCCGCTCGGGAGGCAGGACGGGCTTATAAGAAGCCAACCTCTCGGCAAGCTGCATCACGTCGCCCGAGGTTTTAAGGGGGACGGAGTTCCAGAGGTCATCGGCGTAATAATAGAAGTCGCTTTCAAGCCCCTGTGAAGCCAGCATCAGCAGCATCGCAAGACAGCCCTCGATCATTATATCTGCATTTTTGTAGCTATAGGCGCTCATATCGGGCAGGGCCGGACAGTCGAGGACAAAGACCTGACTTGTGACAGAAAGCTTTTCGTCCAGCCTTACCATATAGATACCGCGCTTCGAGGAAAGCTTCCAGTTTATCTTTTTAAGCGGGTCGCCCGGGACGTAGACTCTGTGCTCGTAGCCGGGCATTCCCGTCTGGCCGAGAGCGGTCTCAGAGGTCTCGTCCTCGGAATCGTCGAACCCGACGGCGTCTGCGGCGGTCTTGATGACCTCCATCTGAGTTCCTGTGTCGGGTACCTTCGGCATTATCTTCAGCTCGATGGGAGCGATGCTGTCGGTGTTTATCTTAGATTGGTGAGACAGGCCAAGGAGATCGGCGATCTCGAACCGTAGGAGCCTTATCTCGGAGAGCCCCGAATACACGGCCTTAAATGAGATCGTGACCGTATCGCTCTGTTTGTTTGGGGCAAGGGCAAAGCGCAGGCCCTTATTCTCCACAGGTTCGAGCTGCGGTGTCGAGCCGAGCTCTATCTCCAGCACAGGCGACGGAAAGCGGGTGTGCTTTTCAACTCTGATGTGGACATCTACAAGGTCGCCCTTGGCAAGAAAGCTGCTGCTGCACGACATTGTGACGGTTATCCTCTTTTTGAGGTAGAGCCGCAGAAAGACTGACAGCAGGAACGCCACCACAAGGATAAGTCCTATCAGGATCCCCGCCTGAGCGTTTATCATGATCGCCATTAGTACGGCAATGGCGATACAGCCTATATAGCCGATAATACTTTTCATCAGCTGATACCGTTCTCGGTAGGCGCCTCGACGGTGAGGGCGATGTTTTCAAGCGCCTCTTCGTTTGACGCAAAGGCGGACTTGCCCTTCGGCGAGAGAATGATCCTGTGAGCGAGGACGCTGGTCATAACTTCCTTTACGTCATCGGGAACGACGTAGCTTCTGCCCTTAACATAAGCGTAGGCCTTGGAGGCTTTGAGCAGGGCTATGCTTCCTCTTGGCGACACACCGAGCTTGATGAAGTCGGAATTTCTTGTTGCGGTCACAAGGCGGATTATGTAATCCTTGATGGCAGGAACGGCGTTGACCTTTGCGGCCTCGGCGATCATTTCGTTTACGTCCCCGATGGTCATTACAGAGTCGATGGAGGCAATCTCCTCGGCGCCAGATTCCGCCCTCTCGATGATCTCAAGCTCCTCCTGCATTGTGGGGTAGCCCATGGAGATCTTCATCAGGAACCTGTCCATCTGAGCTTCGGGCAGGTGGTATGTGCCGTATGTCTCGACAGGGTTCTGAGTAGCCAGCACCATAAAGGGCGAAGGCAGCTCGAAGGTCTTGCCGTCAAGGGAGATCTGGTGCTCTTCCATGACCTCGAGCAGGCTGGACTGGGACTTGGGCGAAGCGCGGTTGATCTCGTCGGCGAGCATGAAATTGCACATGGCGGCGCCCTGCTTGTAGACGAGCTCCCTTGTTTCGGGGTCGATCATCGAAAAGCCAACGATGTCCGAAGGCATGATGTCAGGGGTGAGCTGTATGCGGTTGAAGCGGCCGTCAACGGACTTTGCGATCGCAGAGACCAGCTTGGTCTTACCTACGCCGGGCACGTCTTCGATCAGAACATGGCCGCCGCAGAGCATTGCAGCGAGCACTTTCTCGATAGAGTTCCGTTTCCCGACGATTATTTTTTCTATATTGTTAATAAGCAGTTCGGTCTTATTGGCCATTGGCGGTTCCTCCCTTGATCATAAAACAGCGCAGTTCTGCGGGTATTGTATTCCTTAGTATAATTATACTATATCGGGGCTGCAATGTCAAATACCAATCATTTATATGGCAATAACTTTCAGTAATAGCAAAAGCCCCCGCCGCAGCGGAGGCTTTGCAAAACAATATCAGTGAATGTCGCTGTAAAGGCCGATGTAGAGCTGAGCGGAACGCTTCCAGCTGAAATCTTCCTTCATTGCCAGATCTACAAGCTTCTTCCAGCGCTTCTTGTCGTCGTAATACACTCTTGCTCTTGTGCAGGCATCGAGCATATCGTGGGCGTTGTAGGTCTTGAAGGTGAAGCCGTTGCCGCCTTCGTCGCCTGCGTCGCGGATAGAATCCCTGAGGCCGCCTGTTTCGCGGACTATCGGAATCGTGCCGTAGCGGAGGGCTATCATCTGTGCCAGGCCGCAGGGCTCGCTCTGAGAAGGCATCAGGAACATATCAGCGCCTGCATAGATCCTCTTGGAGAGAGCCGGCACGAATCCGAGTGTGAGGCCGACTCTGTCGGGATAGCGATAGTGCATCTCGCTGAAGAAATCCTCATAGATCTTCTCGCCAGAGCCGAGGATAGCGAACTTATAGCCCAGTCTGATAATATCCTCGAAAACATACTTGATAAGATCAAGGCCCTTGTGAGAAACAAAGCGGGTAACGATGCCGATGATCGGCTCGTCGCCGGGCGCCATTCCAAGCTCCTCGAGCAGCTTCTGCTTGCAGACAGCCTTTCCGGCCTTGCTCTTAACGGAATAGTTCTTGGGGATATTGGGGTCTGTTGCAGGATCGTACACCTTCTGGTCGATGCCGTTCAGGAAGCCGCAGAGCTTATACTGCTTGTGGACAAGTATCCTGTCGAGGCCGTGTGAATACCAGGGGTCGAGTATCTCCCAGGCGTAGCTCGGAGAAACGGTGGTGACCTTATCGGAGACCTCGATGGCGGCCTTCATGAAGTTTACGTCGCCGTCATAGGAGAGCAGATCGGTATGATAGAGCGGTATGCCCATAAGATCGTTTATCAGCTCGAGGCCGTACTGGCCCTGATACTGGATATTATGGATAGTGAACACCGTCTTGATGTCCTCGTAGCCCGACTGATAGCGATAGAAAATATCGTAATAAACGGGAACGAGAGCGGTCTGCCAGTCATTGGCGTTGATAACGTTGGGCTTGAAGTCGATGTAATGCAGCAGCTCAAGCACGGCACGGGAGAAGAAGATAAATCTCTCGGCGTCATCATAGAAGCCATAGAGTCCGTTTCTTGCAAAATAGTACTCGTTGTCGAGCAGATAGTATGTCACGCCGTTCTGCTGGCCTACGAAAACGCCGCAGTACTGGTTTCTCCAGGCAACGGGAACAGTGAAGTTAGTCAGATAGGTAAGCTCGTCCTTGAGCTCCTGCTTGATCTGACTGTAATAAGGGATAACGACGCGGCAGTCATGGCCTTCGGCGTTTATAGCCGCAGGAAGAGAGCCTGCAACGTCCGCAAGTCCGCCCGAAGCGGCATACGGCAAAGCCTCGCTTGCTGTATAGAGTATGTTCATTTTCATACCTTCTTTCATTTAAGGATCATAATATTCTATTTAAGGGAAGCCGCACTGCGGCGGCTCCCCTGTTTATAGACTGCTTAGACGGAGGCTCCCTTGCCTACATACATAGGATAGCTGGGTGCGCCGTTGAGGATATGGTTGTTGCCGATGTGGACTTCCTTGTCGGTGATGAGGTAATTGACCTCGCTGTTCTCGCTGACAACGGTGCCCTGCATAAGGATACTGTTCTTGACCTTTGCGCCCTTGGCGACCTTTACGCCTCTGAACAGTATGGAGTTCTCGACTTCGCCCTCGACGATGCAGCCGTCGGCGATCAGAGAATTAGTAACCTTGCAATCCAGGTCATACTTAGCAGGAGCGTTATCGCTTACCTTTGTATAGATAGCACGCTTGGGCAGGAAGAGCTTCTTGGCGTTCTCGGGATCAAGGAGATCCTGATTTGCCTTGAGGTATGTAGCAACGCTGGAGATCTTGCTGAAGTAATTCGTATACTCATACGCCATGATTTTCAGCTCGTTGCACTTAGCCTGAAGCACATCGGTCTCGAAGCTTACGCTTCCGCGTGCGATAGCGTCGGTCACCATGTCGATGAGGAACTGCTTGCTCATAACGAAGATATTCAGGCTGAGGTTGCAGGTGCCGCTGATGTCAGGATGGATAAGAACAGATCTGACCTTGCCTGTCTCGTCGGTACTGAGGACAGTAGAGCCGTTGATGACCTCGGTGTCATATACACCTGTATGCGAGACAACGGTGATATCTGCGCCGCTCTCAACGTGCTGAGCAACAATGGGCTTGAAGTCCATATTTGTTACAGTATCGCAGTCGGCGAGAACAACGTAGTCGCAGAGTGCGTGCTTAATGAAGTTCATAGCGCCGTAAAGCGCCTCGATGCGGCCTCTGTAAAGATTAGTGTTCACGTTGCCGAAAGGAGGCAGGATATAGAGGCCGCCTTTCTTTCTGGAAAGATCCCACTCTCTGCCCGAGCCAAGGTGATCCAGCAGGGACTGATAGTTGCTCTTGGTTATAACGCCGACATTGGTAATGCCGCTGTTCACCATATTAGACAACGGGAAGTCGATAAGACGATATCTTCCGCCGAAGAGGATCGAACCCATAGTTCTGTTTTTTGTAAGATCTCCGACCGTCATGTCGTGCATATTGGCGAACACGAGGCCGAGAACATTTCCCATATTTACTTCCACTTTAAGCTACCCCTTTCTTACTTATCTTCCGAAGCTATCTCCTTGGGAGCTACTACTGCGCCCGCAGAGATGTTGAGATTATGGCCTACGACCGCAACGCCCCAGGTATCCTTATCGCTGATATTCTCGGGTCTTGCGCCGATCTGCGCATTCTCTCCGATAACGGAATTTTCGCCAACGATAGCATATTCAACCTTTGCGCCCTTCTTTACCACACAGCCGGGCATCAGGATAGAGTCATAGATAACTGCGCCTTCTTCAACGGTAACGCCGTCGGAGATCATTGAGAACTCTACCGAACCGTCGATGGAGCAGCCCTCTGTTACCATTGAATTCTGGATCATGGCGTT
>CAMNBY010000159.1 GCA_946533615.1 uncultured Clostridia bacterium | reverse complement strand
CGCCCGGCAAGGAAAATTTGTGTGCTATGACGGAAAATATGCAAGCAGATGACGTGCAGAGGCGCAAGCCGCGGGTTGTGCGGTGTTGCCTTAATATTCCCGCAGCTCAGCCCCGAGCCAAACAAAGCTTACGTTCTTCACAATGTTGATGGCGAGGGAGTCGCGCCGTCCGCGCTTAGGACTTTGTGTTATTTGACGAATAAACACCGACCCGATGTCCGATATGGGCTGAAATGAGCCGGCGTTTTTCTTTTTTGTCTGAAAAAACGGACTGACGGGCCTTGTTCACAAAAAATTTAATAATTACAAATAAGTAACATTCTGCGCCCCTTGGGTAACATTTTTTAATCGTTAACACTGGATTTGCCCCCTGTTTTAATACTCTGTTCACACATTTTGCCGCAAAATATGTTACAATTTGTAATAAGTTACGAGCGAGTTTTACCCTTTTTTGATGCTAAAAAAAGTTTTTGAACAATTTTACTATAAACCTCTTGCAAATTCAATCGTTTTTTGTTATAATAATTTGTGTAAAGACTTTTTTATGAAGGATCGCTCTGCGATCAGTCTGAATATTTTGCAAGATGAGAGGGAAAAACTTATGTCAAACAGATTATTCCAAAGCGTTGTTCATCAGATGCGGGACACTATCGACTGCACGATAGGCGTCATCGACGAGGCCGCTACAATTATAGCCTGCTCGGAGCTCGCTCAGGTCGGCACGACCAATGAGTTCGTTTCGTTCGATTTAAGCGATTCTCATGACATATTTGTAAGAGACGGCTATACCTACAAGCCCTTCGGCGCTCACATGAAGCCCGACTATGCGGTGTTCGTCGAGGGCACCGACGAGGTCGCTGCAAAGTACGCGAGCATCCTTGCCATCACGCTCTCGAGCATCAAGCAGTATTATGACGAGAAGTACGACCGCAACAACTTCATCAAGAACGTTGTGCTGGATAACGTGCTGCCCGGTGATATCCACGTCAAGGCAAGAGAGCTGCACTTCAGCAGCGATACCTCGCGCGTGGCTCTCCTCATCAGGATCATCGCCTCTAACGACGTTTCGGCCTTTGATGTTATCCAGAACCTTTTCCCCGACAAGAACAAGGACTTTGTCTTCAACATCACCGAGACTGATATAGTCCTTATCAAAGAGGTCTCCCCCGGCATCGACCCCAAGGATCTCGAGAAGCTGGCAAGATCGGTCTCCGATACGCTCAGCGGCGAGTTCTATACCAGAGTTAATGTCGGCATCGGTACCGTGGTAGAAGGCGTGAGAGACCTGGCGCGTTCCTTTAAGGAAGCGCAGATCGCCCTCGAGGTCGGCAAGGTGTTCGATACCGATAAGGTCATCTGCTCCTACGACAACCTGGGCATAGCAAGACTTATATATCACCTTCCCACAACGCTCTGCGAGACATTCCTGAAGGAAGTTTTCAAGAAGGGCTCCATCGAGTCCCTCGACCACGAAACGCTCTTCACTATCCAGAAGTTCTTCGAGAACAACCTGAATGTTTCCGAGACCTCGAGAAAGCTTTTCGTCCACAGAAACACGCTCGTGTACAGACTTGAAAAGATCAAAAAGCTTACGGGACTCGACCTGAGAGAGTTCGACCATGCGATCATCTTCAAGATCGCCCTGATGGTCAAGAAATATCTGACTGCAAACCCTGTTAAATTCTGACGGCGAGATACAGTCGGACAAAAAAAGCGGTCGGGTACAACGCCCGACCCGCATTTTTTTGCGCCGTAAAGGCGTAAACGTTTACCATTTTCGTTTTTATTATTCTAAGGATGTGTTTTTCTTGGTAGAATTCAAGGATGTTTCAGTCACCTACTCCAGCGGAGTGGACGCGCTGAACAGAGTCAACCTGAAGATCAATGACGGCGACTTCGCGTTCGTTGTAGGCCCCTCGGGCGCAGGTAAATCAACACTTATCAAGCTTATCCTCAAGGAGATCGACGCCACCTCGGGCGAGGTAACGGTCAACGGCTTCAACCTGAGAAAGCTCAAGCGCCGCAAGGTCCCTGCCCTCCGCAGGACCATCGGAGTCGTCTTCCAGGACTTCAGACTTATCCCGACAATGACCGTTTACGAGAACGTCGCCTTCGTTTTAAGAGTTATTGACGCTCCCGCAAAGTATATCCGCAGCAGAGTGCCCTACGTTATCAACCTTGTGGGACTCTCGAAAAAAGCCAAAAGCTATCCGAACGAGCTCTCGGGCGGTGAGCAGCAGAGAGTTGCCCTTGCCAGAGCGCTTGTCAATGACCCCCAGCTCATCATCGCGGACGAGCCTACGGGTAATATCGACCCCGCCCTCTCCTACGAGATCGTGGGTCTGCTCAAGGGCATAAACGAGTGCGGCACCACTATCCTGATGGTAACACACGAGCATGAGCTTGTCCGCTATTTCGGCGGAAGAATAATAAATATCAACAGCGGTAATATCGCCTTTGATGAAGTTGTAGGAGGCACAAATGAAGATCAGTAGTGCAAGATACCTTATTCATCAGGGCTTTAAGGGTATCTGGAAAAACAGGATGATGTCCTTCGCTTCGTTCTGCATAATGCTCGTTTCGCTGCTGATGGTCGGAATGAGCGTGCTAATGGCAATAAACCTTAACCGCATTATCAGCGGCATCGAGGACAAGAGCGAGGCCGTGGTGCAGATCAAGGACGGATTGTCAGAGGCCGAGCGCGACGAGCTTGAAAAACAGATCAAGTCAATAAACAACGTGCATACCGTCGAGTTCTACTCAAAGGAAAAAGCATGGGAGAATATGGTCAAGAATATGTCCAAGCAGCAGCAGGATCTCTTCCGTTATGCGGACGATAACCCCCTGCCCGATACCTTCAAGATCACGGTCATCAACATTCAGGACATGAACGAGACCACCACGCTTATCGAAACCTTCGAGAACGTCGAGTCCACCAAGAGCCCCACAAAGCTCACGGATGTTCTTGTCAGCCTCAGAAGGCTGCTGGTAATACTCTCGGGAGCTATCGTCATCGCGCTCATCATCGTGTGCCTGATAATAATCTCGAACACCACAAGAGCCAGCGTTTTCACAAGACGCAAAGAGATAAATATAATGAAATATGTCGGCGCCAAGAACAGCTTCATCAGGATACCTTTCTTCATCGAAGGCATGATCGTCGGTATCCTTGCAGCAGGCGGCGCTCTGCTTCTCACCAAGTTCGCTTACGAGGGCGTGTATAATATCTTCAACGATGACTTCACCCTCTGGACCGTGCTTGGCGTAAGCAACCTTTATCCCTTCAAGGACCTGTTCACAAAGGTGGCTATCTCCTATGTGGCAACAGGCGCTCTTATCGGCGCGGTAGGTACTTCCTTCAGCACCGGAAAGCATCTGAAGGTCTGATCTGTATCAGTAAGCCCCACGGGGCATCGTAATATGTGTAAAAATTCACCGCGGCAGCCGCAGAGATATAAATAAGAGCAGCGCCGCACCACCTGTTTGGAGGATCACAGCATGAACACTAAGGGTTTGTTAAAGCGAGGAATGGCCGCAGCTACGGCAGTTCTCGCAGCATTCACCATCCTTTCGGGAGCCAATAATGCGTTCGTCCCGACTGACAAGGCTGCCGCAACGGGACTCACCGAAAAGGAAAAAGAACTCAACGATCAGGCCGAGGAAAATGCCTCTGCCATAGACGAGAAAAAAGCCGAGCTCGAGGAGCTTGAGCAAAAACAGGCCGAGCTCGACGAGCAGATCGAAAGCACCGAGGGCGACCTGACAGCAGAAGAAGAAAATCAGGCCGCCATCACCGAGCAGATCGAGACCGTCGAGACCACGCTTGCAACTCTCGAGGAGTCGATCGTTGCGCTCACGAACCAGATAGACGAGCTTGAACAGAACATAGCTGACAAGGAAGCCGCGATCGAGGTCAAGAAGACCGAGATCAACGAGGGCATCAGCGAGTTCAAGCAGCGCATCAGGGCAATGTACATAGCAGGAAACGAGTCCTATTCCGACATTCTTGTCGGCGCAACGGACTTCTATGATATGCTGATGAAGCTCGAGCTCGTGCAGAGAGTCGCCGACCACGACAACGAGATGATCGACGACCTTGTCAAGAAAAAGGACCAGCTCGAGGCCGACGAGGCCGCTTTGCAGGCTGAGAAGGAAGAGCTTGAGGCCAACAAGGCCGACCTGCTCGAGCAGCAGAACAAGCACGAGGCTCAGCGCGACAAGCTGGATAAGCTCTACTCCAAGAGCCAGGCTATGATAAACCAGCTCGAGGCTGATAAGGAAGCCTTTATCGCCGCTCAGGAGCAGCGCCAGGCCGAGCAGGAAGCCTTCGAGGAAGACCTCCAGAAGCTCTTTGAGGAGCAGGAGGAGATCAAGGAGGCTCAGGAGGCCGAGCGTAAGCGCAAGGAAGAGGAAGAGCGCAAGCGCAAAGAGGAAGAGGAAAGAAAGCGCAAGGAAGAGGAAGAGCGCAAGAAGAAGGAAGAGGCCGAGCGTCAGGCAGCTCTGCTCAGAGAGCAGCAGAAGCAGCAGCAGGTAACTCCTCCCACAACGCCCTCGACAGGCAATTCGGGCTCGTCAAATTCGGGCTCGGGCAGCTCGGGATCCTCGAACAGCACGCCCAAGGACACCTCAACGGATAATTCCGATTACGGCTATACCGATAAGTCCAAGTTTACATGGCCCTGCCCGGGCTTCTATCACATCAGCTACGGCGTTGGCTGGAGATGGGGCTCGTATCACCAGGGCATCGACATCTACTCTCCAAATATCAGAGGCGCAAATATCTGCGCAGCTGCCGACGGCACTGTCATCAGAGTTGTCAACGGCTGTCCTCATGACTACGGCAAGACCTGGAGCTGCGGCTGCGGCGGCGGTTACGGCAACTACTGCATAATCGACCACGGCGGCGGATACTGGACGCTCTACGGCCACTCCGAGGGCATCACGGTAACTGTGGGACAGCAGGTCAAGCAGGGCGATGTTCTTGGCACCGTTGGCTCTACAGGCCATTCTACAGGTCCTCACCTCCACTTCGAGGTCAGGATCAACGGCGTGGCTCAGAATCCGCAGAATTACGTTTAATATTGATGATCTAAGGCCCTGTGTATCGCAAAACAGTACACGGGGCTTTTTCCTCTCAATGGAGAAGGAGCGGTGCGGCCGTGCCGCCGTTCCGCACGACTTAAAAGGGGTGTGAAGAATGAGAAAGGTTAAACGGGCAGCCGCCCTTGCTGCCGCTGCGCTTATGTGTCTCGGCGGCGTGTCCTATAGCTTCGCCGAGGAAAACGAGCTGTCCGGGGATACAGAACTCGAGAGCCCCGAAGTCAGCGAGGACGAGAACTCCTACGATATTACCGACGTTATCTACACACCCGATCATGAGCAGCAGGAGCAACAGGAACAGCCCGAAGAACC
>CAMNBY010000158.1 GCA_946533615.1 uncultured Clostridia bacterium | reverse complement strand
CGGGAGCAGTCGTTTCGGCAGCAGAAGTATCCGAGGCGCTGAAAACTGTCAGAGCGGGCTGCGAACTGTCGCTGTCATTGCCGCCAGAACCGAGGCCGACGGCAAAGACTATGACAGCTATGACAACCGCCAAAACAGCGCCGATAGCAATAAGCTTGTTTTTGTCAAGTCCTTTCATAAGGAACCTCCTGTTGAAAAAACAGCCTCGCGCAAAGCACGGGGCTGTTATGTATTTCGTTATCAGCCGATCTGATTGTAGTTAGCAGACAGAACGTTCATAGCTGTGCAAAGCCTGTGAATGAAGATGAACGGGCAGATAATAGTAAAGGAGAGCAGGAAGCTGAATATCCAGAAATCTCCTGCACCGAATTTGTAGGTCTGTCCGCGTCTGCCAAGCTCGCTGTCTATCCTTGAACAGAGCTTGTGCATCCAAACTATATAACCGATACCAAAGGTGATAGGTCCGATGATGAAGAACAAGAGACAGAAGTGCATTGTCTTCTTGCCGTCATATCTCTGGGCGATAGTGTTGATGTCAGTGGAAACGCCGGACCAGAATACCAGGCTGTAAATACCGAAAGTGATAAGTGAGAGGAGTATGAATTTCAGAAGTCCTCTGCTGGTGCTGAGCTGAGCCACAGGCTGAGCATAAACGGGCTGAACATAAACAGGAGCAGCACCCGGCTGAGCATAGCCGTAGCCGCCGGCTGCCATATTCGGGTTATAAGCAGGGGCAGCACCCATATTGGGATCGTAGCCGGGGGCAGGGTTGGGAGCCGCAGCAGGATCGGAATAAGCGTAAACGGTCTGCATCATTGCAGGGTTTTCGGCAGGCGCAGCAGCAGGCATCTCAGCCGCAGGCATTGAAGGTGCGGGAGCAGGCGCAGGCTCCGCAGATACAGCGGAGAGATTCTCGCCGCAGCTGCCGCAGAACATGGCGCTGTCATTGAGTTCGCGGCCGCAGGATGGACATTTTTTCATATCGGTTTCCTCCTAAAATCATATAAATGATGTTTAATTATCATCATAGAAAAGTATATCACGATATTTCGACATTGTCAATAAAAAATTATAAAAATATGAGCAAATATGCACCTTGTTCTTAACAAAAAGCCGAGCATGGAGCAAGGCGTTGACAAATTATACAAAAATACCGCGCCGAATTTGTGAAAGAGAGTCTTGAAATGTATCGGAATATATGTTATAATGTTAAGGCAATATAAATTATTTTGGAGGGATCCATATGGAAAACAGGATACAGACGATCACAAGCAACAAAAACAGCCGCATCAAGATCGGAATAATCCCCGGACATTTCGCCACGAACCACTCTCATGTAAACTACTATGTTGACATGACATCTATAAAGACCAGCCACAAGATGGCAAACGAAGCCGCCAAGGAGCTTGCGGGAACATATTCTTCCACACACATCGACACGATCATCTGCCTTGAGGGCACAGAGATGCTGGGCGCTTTCCTTGCCGAGAGCCTTGCAAGCCAGGGCATCAATAACGGCTCCGACATTGCTGTTGTTACTCCCGAGCTCAACATGAACAACCAGATGATCTTCCGCGACAACACCCAGAAGCAGATCTGGGGCAAGCAGGTGCTCCTGCTCATCTCTTCGGCCTCTACGGGAAAGAGCATCGTCCGTGCTGTTGACTGCCTGAAATACTACAATGGCAGCCTTGCAGCTATCGGCGCGATCTTCTCGGCTATCAAGGAATCGCACAACATCCCTGTTCATGCGATATTCTATGCCGAGGACCTGCCTAAATATGACAGCTACAGTCCCTCCACCTGCCCGATGTGTGCTGACGGCAGAAAGGTAGATGCGCTTATCAACAGCTTCGGCTACTCAAAGATCTGATACACACAGACTGTCTCGGGCGGACGCTTTCCTGTCCGCCCTTTTTACTGCAATAAACACAACGAAAGGAACTGACATCATGGCAGATAACGAAAACAAGAACCAAACCGAACAGAACGATAGCAAGGGCTCGGCATCGCTGGGCTTTGCGCTTTTCAAGGATGCCAACTTTGATTGGCCAAGATTTCGCCACTTTTTGAAAGAGGACTGGGGCATCGAATTCCAGGAGGACCCCAAGGACGGCGCGACCGTCTTCCGTGTTGACGACCTGATGGCGGCCTGCTCGCTTATGCCTAATCCCGTTCCCGAGCACGAGGCCGAGGAATGCGCGAAGAACAACGTGCTCTGGGAGCACGCAGAAAAGGAAGTTGCAAAGCACGGAGCGCATATGCTGCTGGCTGTTATGGATCACGGTCAGCCGCTTGAGCAGGCGCTGCTGCTCTGCAAGCTGGCAAGCTCGGCAATGAAGCTCAAAAACGCCATTGGCTTCTACCAGAACCCCACGGTCTACGAAAAGGACTTCTACGTCAAGAATGCGGAGATCATAAAAAACGGCGATCTTCCGATGCCGATCCTCATTTACTCTCACATGTATCTTTCTCAGGCGCCACAGGGCAGTATACTGAACGGCTTCACCTTCGGGCTGAGGCGCTTCGGCAAGGAAGAGATCGAGGTGCTGGAGACCAACGCCCAGCCTCACGAGCTTTTCAGCTTCCTGATGTCCATTTCCGAATATGCACTAACCTCCGACGAGGAGCTTAAAGACGGCGACACCATCGGCTTCTCGGAGGACGAAAAGCTTCCGATAACCCTTTCCGACGCCGTGAACTTTGACGGCAAGAGCCTGAAGATAGGCTTCATGAACTGAGATGGCGGTAAAGGATAATGTTGCTGCGCTGCTTGACGAGCGGCGCGGCAGCTTTGTTTCGGGAGAAGAGCTGGCCGAACGCATCGGCTGCACAAGAGGCGCCGTCTGGAAGGCTGTCCGCGCCTTGCAGAAGGACGGCTGGTCGATAAGTGCCGTCACAAACCGCGGCTATTGTCTTGAGACCTCGGCTGATGTTCTAAGCGAGGCGGGTGTAAGGCGGTATCTTGGCGAATGTGGGGTCTTTCCCCAGGTTTTCAAGTGTGTTGACTCCACGAACATACGGCTTCGGGAGCTGGCGGAGGCCGGCGCCCCCGAAGGGACTGCTGTTATCGCAGGAGAACAGACCAAGGGCCGCGGAAGGCTCGGGAGGAGCTTTTTCTCGCCGTCTGATACCGGACTTTACATGAGTCTGCTGCTAAGGACGAGCATACCCGCGCAGGAGGCTGTGCTGATAACAACCGCTGCCGCCGTGGCGGTCGCCGAGGCTATCGAAGAAGTCTCGGGCACGAGCTGCGGCATAAAATGGGTAAACGACGTTTACATCAACGGCAGAAAGGTCTGCGGGATACTGACGGAAGCGTCAATGTCACTTGAAAACGGCGGTCTTGAATACGCGGTGCTTGGCATCGGGATCAATGCCTACAAGCCCGAGGGCGGCTTTCCCGAGGAGATAAAGAACACGGCAGGCGCTATCTTCGACTCCCCTGCTCACGACGCTCGGAACAGACTCGCCGGCGAAGTGCTCAGGCGGTTCATGAGCTACTACAGGTTCCTTGAAGATCGGCTGTTCCTTGAGGGCTACCGCAGGCGCCTGATCTGGAGGGGCGAAAGGATAAACGTTATAAGCGGAAAGACAGCATATCCCTGCATTCTTGAAGACATCGACGAAAGCTGCCGCCTGCTGGTACGCACCGAAGACGGAGAGCAGAAAACGATCCTAAGCGGAGAGATAAGCATAAGGAAGGGATAAGGCAGAGCTCTTGCCTCCGCGCTTGGCTGCTCTGTACCGAATAATAGCATAACAGCAAAAACACCGACATCTTCTGAATGTCGGTGTTTTTTATCCTCTGCGGAACTGCTCGCCTTTACGCCGCAGCTCCTTTTGTTCTTATGTTCTTATTCAAAAAGCGGTGTTGAGAAATATCTCTCGGCGGTGTCGGGGAGGACTGTTACGACAGTCTTGCCCTTGCCGAGCTTCTTTGCGAGAGCCATTGCCGCCGCAACGTTCGTGCCGCTTGATATGCCGCACATGATGCCCTCAAGCCTTGCAAGATCCTTTGAAGCGGTGATCGCCTCCTCGTCGGTGACGATGCGGATATGATCGTAGATCTCCTGGTTGAGATTCTTGGGGATAAAGCCGTCGCCGATACCCATTTGCAGGTGGGTGCCGATCATGCCGCCCGCAAGGACAGCTGCGTTCTCGGGCTCGACCGCCCAGATCTCGATGTTCGGATACTTGGCTTTCAGTGTCTCGCCGATGCCGCTGATCGTGCCGCCTGTGCCAAAGCCCGAGCAGAAGCCGTGTATCTCCTTGCCTGCCTGCTCGATTATCTCGACACCTGTATGCTGCTTGTGGACAAGGGGGTTGGCGATATTTTCAAACTGCTGCGGGATATAGACATTCGGGTCGTCACGCTTCATCTGCTCTGCTGTGCGCAGGCACTCGTCCATGCACTCACCGATGTTGCCGTCGTCGTGGATAAGCTTGACCTCGGCGCCGTAGTGTTCGACAAGCATCTTTCTTTCGTGGCTGACGGAATCGGGCATGATTATCACAGTTCTGTAGCCTCTTACCGCTCCGATGAGCGCAAGGCCTATGCCCTGATTTCCGCTGGTGGGCTCAACGATCACAGTGTCCTTGTTTATCAGTCCGTCACGCTCGGCAGCCTCGATCATATTAAGAGCTGTTCTTGTTTTTATAGAGCCGCCCACGTTCAGGCCCTCGAACTTAACAAGTATCTCGGCGCTGTCGGGATCCGACATTCTGTTAAGGCGGATAAGCGGCGTATTCCCTATAGCGTCCAGAATGTTATTACAGATCATTTTTTCTAATCCTCGCTTTACTTTTGATACGACTATTGGTTATTATAGCACGCCGGGCAGATGATTTCAAGAGATTTTTTATGAACAAAAAGCCGAGGGTCGCTCCTCGGCTTTTTGTTACTTAATCATTTATCACTATATCTCTCTGGGTGCCGTCAACGGTGAGAGTTCCCGTGCGGGTGCCGAGATCGATGTAGTTGCTCGAGAGCATATGGCACTTGACACCGCAGTGGTCGATAATAATAATGCCGCTGCCCTCGAGGTCGCCAATGCCTGCTGCGGTTCGGCCTTCACATTCAAGGGTTATCTGCGAGAGGTGCAGGTCGCAGTCGAGCTGGCCGTCATAGGTGCCGATGCATTTAAGGTTGCTTCCCCTCATAACTGCGGAATAGCGGCCGCTGGTCATGGAGACCTTGCCGCGTCCGTTTGTGCCTACTCCGATAGCGCAGAGGCTTGTTCCGCGCATATTTGCCGAGAAATTATAGTCCTTGACAAAAATGTCCGTCTCGCCCTTAACGGAGCCGATGCCTGTGCCGTTTGTGGAGGAGACCTCCCACCTGCACTCGCACTCGGTCATCTTGATATTGCTTTGGCCGTTTATACTGCCGATGGCGATACAGGTCGTGCCCGAGCCGTTGATGATATACTTTCCGCCGTGGAGCTCGATCTTGGTGTTGCCGTCGTTCTTGCCGCCGCCGATACCGACCGCATACTCGCCGCTGGTCTCGATGGTCAGCATACCGTCCATATCTGTGATTATGTTTCCGGGGCTGTTGTCAACGTCTGTACCGATGGC
>CAMNBY010000157.1 GCA_946533615.1 uncultured Clostridia bacterium | reverse complement strand
CCCGAAGCAGCGGCAGCCGCGGCGCCATTGCCGCCCTCTTCAAGCTCCGCAAGCAGCCCGGAGATAGGCACGGCGCAGAGGGTGATGCCCTTCTTTTGCAGCACCTCAAGCTTCTTTTTGAGCCCCTGCCGAGCCCTGAAAAGCCGCGTTTTCGCGTTGTTCACGTTAGTGCCCGTCATTTCCGCGATCTCGTTTATGCTGCGGTTCTCGTAATAGAACAGCACCAGCGCTTCCTTGTGCTCGCCGCTCAGGGAGTTTATCTGCTCGGCGATTATGCGCTTTGTGTCCTCGTTCTCGGCGTAGTCGGACGGGAGCATCACGGTGTCGCCGTATTCGGCTTCAAAGGCCTGCTCGACTGCCGCCATGTCTCCGCCGAGGCCTGTTTCCTCGTTCTCCTCGAAGATAACGCGGCGGTGGGCAGCGGCCTTTCTCTTGGTGTCGTTCGCTTTTCTCAGGGCGATCTTGTGCAGCCAGGTGCCGAAGTATTCGTCGTTTTCAAGCTTATCTATGCCCCGCACGACCTCGACAAAGCTCTCCGACACAACGTCCTCGGCGTCCTGCTCCGTGAGCCCCTGCTTGATGACAAACTTCGTGAGCCTGTCCTTATATTCGAGATAGAGCCCGTCGATGGCGGACTTGTCGCCCTGCTTTGCGCGGGCAACGAGCTGCTCTGTGCTCTCGCTCATTTTTCTCCCTCCAGATATGTTTGTTTCTTTGTTTGACATTATAGCACCTCTTCCTTGTTTAATCAAGCCGAAACGCAAAAATGCTTTTTTCTTTCTGTTTATTAGTGCGGAGCAGGCGCCGAAAGGTTACACAGTTTTCAAAAAAATTTTTAGGCCGTCATTTGATAAAAAGCCCTTGTAATCTTTTGCAAAATGTGCTATAGTAAATAGTGTATGACTTGAAGGAAGGAAAGAAAGGAAATGGACTTTATGATAAACACACTTGCAGAACAGGCCACCACGGTAAAGAGCGTTTACACTCCGCTGTCGCTGGGGCCGCATCTTGTTTTCTGCTTTATCGCAACGCTGGTCTATCTGGCGCTATACTACAGGCGGGGCTCCCTGCACTATCTGCTGATAATGTTTGCCGTTGACGCAACGATCATCACCCAGTACTGGACGACCACCGCGGCTATTGTGGGTCTCGGTGTCGCAGAGATACTGCTGCTCGGAGCGGCGGTATATTTCTACATCATCTTTGCGAAGAAGGAACGCGCCAAGGCAAAGCAGAAGGAAGCCGCCCGCAAGGAGGCGGAGGAAAAGGCAAAGGCTGCCAAGTCCGCCGAGAAGGATCGCGAGGACCGCATGGTCGATAACGCCTTCGACGACAACGAGTGAGGCTGCCATGAAGGATATCAGGATAGTTATACTCGACTCGGAGACAGTGACCCGCAACGACGTTTCGCTCGACGGCATAACCTCTCTCGGAGAGGCGGAGGTCTTCGGCTACACCCCGAACGAGCAGGTAGCTGCCAACATCGGGGACGCAGATGCCGTGATCTGCAACAAGTGCCTTATCACGCGCGAGGTCTTTGATGCCTGCCCGAACCTTAAATATGTGGGGCTCTTTGCCACGGGCTACAACAACGTTGACCTTGCTGCCGCCGACGATGCGGGGGCTGTGGTCTGCAACGTTCCGAGCTACTCCACGGACGCTGTCGCACAGCACACCTTTGCGATGATACTTGAATACTGCAACAGGATAGGCGAATACGCCGCGACCGTTGACAGGGGCGACTGGGTGAACTACAAGCTGTTCACCTATTTCGGGATCCCGACCTATGAGCTTGTGGGCAAGACCATGGGTATAATCGGCTACGGCTCCATCGGCCGCAGGACAGCCGAACTGGCGCGGGCCTTCGGCATGAGGGTGATAACTCACACCCGCTCTCCGCAGAAGGTCACGGACGGCACGCCCTGCCTCGACCTCGATGAGCTGCTGAAGGAGAGCGACATCGTCAGCCTGCACTGTCCGCTGACAAGCGAGAACGAAAAAATGATAAACGCAGAGGCTCTTGCGCTGATGAAGCCCACCGCCCTGCTGGTGAACACCGCCAGAGGCGGCCTTATCGACGAACAGGCCGTGACAGACGCCCTGAATTCGGGCAGGATCGCAGGCGCCTGCATCGACGCTCTTACCTTTGAGCCGATGCGCGAGGACTGCCCTCTCAGGCAGGCAAAGAACTGCATGATAACGCCGCACGTCGCGTGGGCGCCAAGAGAAACGAGAGAGCGCCTGCTCAGCCGCGTCGCCGCGAACCTTGCGGCGTGGAAGAACGGCAGGCCGATAAATGTCGTCAACAGGAGAAGCTGATATGACCGAGATGTTTGATCTTTACAACGAGAAGATGGAGCCGCTGGGCGAGCTCGCGGAGCGCGGAGCGCCGATCCCGAGGGGTAAATATCATCTGATAGTGAACATACTGTCCGTGAATTTTGAGAACCGCGTTCTCATCACGCAGAGAGACTACGCCAAGAACTTCGGCGGCCTCTGGGAGGTCACCGAGGGTGCTGTGATCGCCGGCGAGACACCCCTTCAGGGGGCTGTGCGCGAGCTCAGGGAGGAAACAGGCCTCAACGCCCTGCCCGAAGCGCTCGACTACCGCGGACAGCTTATCTTCAAGAGCGAGCGCCGCAACCACATTGTGCTGTTCTATCTTCTTAGGGCGGACTTCCACGAGGAGGACATAAAGCTTCAGCCCGGCGAGACCATCGGCGCGAGGCTGGTTTATCCGGCGGAGATCGAGCAGATGGCAAAGGCAGGCGAGTACCTTCCCTTCTCCTACCAGCGCTCGAAGGCGTTCTATCCCGATGTTTTCGGCGAGGGGATGCCCTGACGGAGCAGCTTGATATCATTACTAAATGAAAGCAGGAAAGTAAATGAGCGAAGAAAGAAAAAGGATAGTCGTAAAGCTGGGCACCTCGACCCTGACCCACAAGACAGGAAAGCTGAACATCAGGCGCATCGAGCGGCTTGTCAGGAACCTTGCCGACCTGCACAACGCAGGCAACGAGCTGGTAATAGTTTCAAGCGGCGCCGTCGGCCTCGGCATGGCGAAGCTGAACCTGACCGAGCGCCCAAAGCAGACCCCGATGAAGCAGGCCTGCGCAGCCATCGGCCAGTGCGAGCTGATGTATTTTTACGACAAGCTGTTCTCGAACTACAGCCTGAACGTAGCACAGGTTCTGCTGACCAAGTACGTTCTGCTGGAGGACAGGCGCATCAACGTGCAGAACGCCCTTGAGGAGCTTCTGGCTCACAACGTTATACCGATAGTGAACGAGAACGACACCGTGGCTATCGACGAGCTGGAGCTCGAGGTCGGCGAGAACGATTCTCTTGCCGCAACGGTCGCGACCCTTGTGAATGCGGATATGCTGATAATCATGTCCGACATCGACGGCCTTTACGACTCTGACCCGAGGGAGAACGAGGGCGCAAAGCTTATCCCCGTGGTCTACAAGATAACCGACGAGATACGCGAGCTGGCGGGAGGCGCAGGCTCGAGGCTCGGCACAGGCGGCATGAGGACAAAGATCGCCGCTGCCGAGATCGCCAACTCGAACGGGATAGACATGGTGATCGTGAACGGCAGGTACCCCGACAACCTCTACAAGATCTTTGAGGGCGGCGCAGGAACTCTGTTCAAGGCCTGACGGCTCTCAATTCACAACGAACGTACCGCGAAGCGGATAAAGCTGCATTATGGCATTATAAAGGAGGAATTATTATGGGTTACATCGACACACTGGGAATGAGGGCGCAGGCCTGCAAGTCCGAGCTTGCAAGCGCATCGACCGCCCAGAAGAATGACGCCCTGCTGGAGATCGCACACATACTGAGGCGCTGTGCGCCCAAGATCGTCGAGGCCAACGCACTCGACCTCGAGAACGCCAAAAGGCGCAACATGACACAGTCGCTGCAGGACAGGCTGAGACTTGACGAGAAGCGGATCGAAAACATCGCCTCTGCCTGCGAGAAGCTGACCATGCTTGACGATCCCGTGGGCGAGGTCATCGGCGGAAGCACAAGACCCAACGGCATCAACATCAAGAAGATCCGTGTGCCTATGGGCGTTATCGGAATGATCTATGAGGCAAGGCCGAACGTCACCGTCGATGCGGCGGCTCTGTGCCTGAAGAGCGGAAACTGCGTTATCCTTCGCGGCGGCAAGGAGGCCATGAATTCAAACAAGATGCTGGCGGCGCTTATGAGAAAGGCCGTCGAGACCGCAGGCCTGCCTGCCGACGTTATCCAGCTGGTCGAAGACCCCGACAGAGGCATCGCCAACGACATGATGAGGGCCAACGGCCTTATCGACGTGCTGATACCCAGAGGCGGCGCACAGCTTATCAAGGCTGTTGTACAGAACGCAACTATCCCCGTGATCGAGACAGGCACGGGCAACTGCCACGTTTACGTTGACTCCTCCGCCGACCTGAAAATGGCGCTGGAGATCGTTGACAACGGCAAGACCCAGCGGCCGTCGGTGTGCAACGCGATCGAGACCGTCCTCGTTCACCGCGACGTGGCGGACGAGTTCCTGCCGATGATGAAGCAGCGGCTGGACGAGC
>CAMNBY010000156.1 GCA_946533615.1 uncultured Clostridia bacterium | reverse complement strand
GTAACACTTGGGTCTGCGCCTGCGGTGCGACTAATGACGATATGTTCTGCTATCGCTGCGGCTCGAAGAAGCCCGACGATGCGGCGGAGGTTCCGATGCCCGAGGAAGCTCCCGAGGCTGCGGAAGAGGCTGCGCCTGTAGAAGAAGCAGTAGAGGAAAAGCCTGTTGAGGGAGCTCCTGTTGAGGCCGCTCCCGAGGGTAACACTTGGGTCTGCGCCTGCGGTGCTACAAATGACGATATGTTCTGCTACCGCTGCGGCTCGAAGAAGCCCGACGATGCGGCAGATATCCCGCTGCCCGAGGAAACTCCCGAGGCTGTGGAAGAGGCTGCACCCGTAGAAGAAACCCCCGAGGAAAAGCCTGTTGAGGCTCCCGTCGAGGCCGCTCCCGAGGGTAACACTTGGGTATGCGCCTGCGGTGCTACAAATGACGATATGTTCTGCTATCGCTGCGGCTCGAAGAAGCCCGACGATGCGGCGGCAGTTCCGACGCCCGAGGAGACACCCGAGGCTTCGGAGGAAGCCCCCGAGGAAAAGCCTGTTGAGGAAGCACCTGTTGAAGCTGCTCCCGCAGAGGCAGAAGCCGAGGCTAACGGCAGCTGGACCTGCGCTTGCGGAATGGTCAACGATGACAACTTCTGCTTCAGCTGCGGAGCTCCGAAGCCTGTTGCTGCTGCGGTGCCTGTTCCCGCTTCCGTTCCCGAATTCGAGGCCCCCGAAAAGACAGAAGAAAAGTCTCTTGACGAGGCCATCAGCGACGCAAGCTTCACGGGCAGCATAGAGGACGCAAAGGAGATCGCCGCCGAGGAAGAAGACGATGACGAGGGTGCCACCCTGATAATCTTTGACGAGTTGGCGGACGAGATGACGCTGGGCTGGCTGGTCGCTGCAAACACTGATTTCAAGGGCAGGATCTTCACTATCAAGGACACCAAGACCACGATCGGCAGAGGCGACGCCGAACACGCCGTTGTTATCGACCTGCGCACGGACCGCACTGTTTCCAGAGGCTCGCAGGCGGTGCTGATCTACGACCCGCTGAACAAGAAGTTCTTTATACAGAGCACGGGCGGCAAGACACAGGTCTATGTAAACAGGCAGATGGTGATCGACCCCGTTGAGCTGGCGGCTTACGACAGGATAATCATTGGCTCGACCGAGCTGGTATTCGTGCCGCTCTGCTGCGACAAGTTCTCCTGGTAAATAACAAAACGATCGTTGTTCCCGAAAGAAAGCGGTATCCCCGGCACACGGGGATACCATTTTCTGCAATATCCGGGAGTGAACGGTCATTCACGATCAAAGAGGAAAAACAATGAGCTATTGTCCCTATTGTATGAACGAGATACCCGAAGGCGGAGCGGTGTGCCCTGTCTGCGGAAAGAAACCGAATGAATATGTTCCGCCTGCTCACACCCTGTCCACGGGCTCGATGCTCAATCACAGGTACATGGTCGGCGGAGTGCTGGGAGAGGGCGGCTTCGGCATAACCTACATCGGTCTTGACACGCTTTTGCAGGTGCGTGTGGCGATAAAGGAATTTTATCCCGCAGGAATGGTGAACCGCAACAACTCGGTCTCCAACGATGTCCGGAGCATCAGCGCGGATTCGGCAAGAGAGCTGTTCTCGAAGAGCCGCGAGCATTTTCTGCACGAGGCACGGACGCTTGCAAAATTTACGAACGAACCGGGCGTAGTGGCGGTAAGGGATTTCTTCGAGGAAAACCACACCGTCTATATCGTCATGGAATATCTTGACGGCATCACCCTTAAAAGCTATCTGAAGCAGGTGGGGAGGATCCCGCCCGCAGAGACTGTCGGGCTGCTGATGCCTGTGTTCCGCGCACTTAAAAAGATACACGAGAAAAACCTTATCCACCGCGACATCAGCCCCGACAACATAATGATCGTCGGACAGCAGGTGAAGCTTTTGGACTTTGGCGCAGCCCGCGAATTTGCCGACGAGAAGAGCCTGTCTGTTATGCTCAAGCACGGCTATGCGCCGATGGAGCAGTACAGGCGGCACGGAAAGCAGGGAGCCTGGACCGACATTTACGCTATATGCGCGACGGTGTACAAGTGCATCACGGGGTCTATCCCTCCCGATGCTCCCGACCGCATCTACGAGGACGACCTGAAAATGCCCTCGGAGCTCGGCATCGAGGCGCCGCCCGAGTTTGAAAGGGTGCTGCGGCACGGACTTGCAATAAAGGCCGAGGACAGGATACAGTCCATTGACCGGCTGCTGTCCGAGCTGGCGGCTGTTCCGGGCTTTGACATTGACAGTGCAGCGCCGTCGGTCGCACCGATACAGGCTGCAGCGGCAACGGCATCAGGCGACGACCAGAGGCTCTCGCAGTACATACCGAGAGAGTCCTACGACGACGAGGCGACGGTATACGAGCAGGTGCAAGCTCCCGAGGCGGCACCCGTTCAGTCGGCACCGATCCTCGAAGACGACGATGACCGCAGGCTGTCGGAGTATATTCCCTACTCAAAGCCTTCGGCGCCCGTGGAGGAAAAGCCCCCCGAGCCGAAGCCTGCGGCGACGCCCGCTGTCGAGGCAAAGCCCGCCAAGAAAAAGAGCAGGCTGCCGATCATCATTGCGGCTGCGGCGATCGTGGCTGTTGCTGCGGGTGCTGGCATTTTTGCGCTGGCAGGCAAGGGCAGCGCAAAGAAGGACGATGACTCCTCCGCTGCAAAGGAAGAGGGCACAGCAAAGCCTATTGCCGTGATCTCCGAGGACGAGTCGGCGGCTGACACGGAGCCTACTTCACAGGCGGCTCCCGAAAGCGAAGCCGAGGCTTCAACTCCCGACACGTCGGAAAGCACCGATGTGAGCACCGACGACTCCGAACCTCACATGCACATAATCTATCCCGAGCTGGGCGGGAACTTTGCGGTCGAGGACGGGCTGCTGACCATGAACCCGGCTGTCTTTGCGATGAAGAAGACCTCTATCCAGCTGATGTTCGGGGCAGGGACGCTCTATGTCACCGACCAGCACGACCGCTGGGAGGCAGGACAGACCGTAATGCTCGTGCCTATTGATCTTGGGGTCTACGAGGAGGATTATTTCGACTCCATCGACCTCTATTTCATGGACGAGACACTGTACAACGTGCAGTTCGAGAACGGCAGCGAGTTTGACCAGAGCATAGTTGACAAGGCCACCGCCAAGTTCGGCGAGCCGATCTACAACGAAGGAAACGAGATAAGGTGGGCGCTCAAAGACGAGGGCTGCATCTTCCGCATATATATGCAGGACTATGAGGGTGAGCAGATCTTTACCCAGGGCTATGTTTACAAGGACATGGCGTACAAGGAAGGAATGGTCGAGGAGGGCTTCTTCGGCTGAGAAAACAAAGGCAGGTGACAGGCATGAGATTCTGCATGAGCTGCATGACGCAGCATGACGACAACATTAAGGTATGCCCCGAATGCGGCTTTGAGGAAGGCACTCAGCCCTTCAACGCCAGGTGCATCGAGCCCGGGCAGATACTCTGCGACAGATACATCATCGGTATGCCGCTGAGCATAGACAGCTGGTTTGTGAAATATATAAGCTGGGATGCTCTTCTGAACAGGAGGGCGGCCGTCTACGAATACAGCCCTGTTCGGTTTGGGGCACGCACGATCGGCGACACCGCCGTCACGGTGCTGAAGGAAAAGGAATTCTACAAGTACATGGAGCGCTTTGCGAAGAAGGCACAGCTGCTGGCGCAGCTGCATCTGCCCGAGAACATCGCGCCCGTGAGCGAGATATTTGAAAAGAACAACACCACATACGTTGTCACGGGGCTTGGAGAGGGCACTCCCCTTTCAGAGTTCATCGAGAAGAACGGTGCTCTTTCGCCGCAGGTGACAGAGAGTATGTTCCTGCCGATGCTGCGCTCTATCGACAAGCTGCACGACAGCGGATTTGTGATCGGCGGATTCTCGCCCGACGACCTGCTGGTGCAGGAGGACGGCAGCCTGTTTCTTGACCGCTATCTTGAGAACACGCTCTTCAACATCACCGACGACCGCACAGACATAACCGAAAAGGAGAAGCAGAAATACTTCTCCTTAGAGCGGCTCAGGGAGACAGATGCGCCGTCGCTGGCGCCTTCCTGCGACGTTTACTCGGCGGCGGTCATAATGCACAGGATGATGGGCGTTGAGATACCCGAGGCTTCGGAGCGCGACAAGCTCTTTGAGCAAAAGCACAGGGACAGGCTGAAGCTGATAAGCAGCTATCGGATCAGGATAGACAAGAACAAGGAGGCGGCTCTGAGAAACGCTTCATACGTTGACAGCGCCTACCGCACTCCTGACATGGACAGCTTTATCAAGGAACTCTCGGGGGACAGAAAGGTCACGGTCATCTCGAAGAAGGGGCCGATGCTGCCGATGTGGGCGAAGATAGCGATACCTGCCGTCTGTGCGGCGCTGGTCGCAGGAGGCGTGGTGCTTTTTGTGATGAAGGGACGCTCGCCCGAAAAAGCTGCGCCCGAGAGGATAATACTCACGACCTCGGAGCTGCCGCAGGAGCTGACGGTCGTGCCGTCTGTAGTGGAGCTGAGCTCTGTTGAGGCGGCGCAGGCGCTGAACGATTCGGGGCTGTTCATCGAGCTGCTCGGGCGTGAGCCTTCGGGCTCTGCAAAGCCCGACACCGTGCTTTCGCAGAGCGTTCCAGCCGGGACGATGATCGAGCGCAACAGCGTTGTCGGCCTGACCCTGAGCTCCGCCGACGGCAAGGTCACTGTGCCGAACTTCATCGGCGTTCATTTCGAGGAAAGCCAAAGGACGGCAGAAGCGCTGGGGCTCGTATGCACTGTCACCGAGGCAAGCAGCAGCGCCGTAGCCAAGGGAAAGGTCATCAGCCAGAGCATACCGCCCTACCAGACCGCGGAGGCAGGCAGCAGCCTTGAGCTTACAGTCAGCTCGGGCCCCGACCCGAACGCGGCGAAGGAAAAAGCCCCCGACACTGTCCCCGATCTTGTGGGGAAGACCTATGACGAGATCATTGAGGAGGCGGAGCGTCTCGGGATACCGATAGAAGTTGTCGGGACGGCTTCGGAGCCTTCTGCGGCGGCAGGCACTGTTGTGAAGCAGTATCCCGCGCCAAACGAGAGGCTCGGAGAGGGCGCAGCCATAAAGATCGAAATCGCTGCTCCCGAAGGCGGCATCACGCTTCCCGACCTGACGCTGATGCCGCGGCAGGAAGCAGAGGCGGCGCTTACGGCTCTCGGGCTTGCGGCAGACGTTGTGCAGCAGCCCGACGAGCACATTGCCGCAGGGCTTGTGACCTCTCAGCAGCCGACGGCAGGCGGCAGCGTCCGACTCGGAGAGGCTGTCACCCTGACGGTAAGCACAGGCAGGGTGAAGGCCGTTATGCCCGATGTGGTCGGCAAGACCCGCGAGGAGGCCGCAAAGGCTCTTACAGCTGCGGGGCTGGCTCCCCTGTTCGTTTACGGAGAGCAGGACAGCGGCAAGCCCGATGATACCGTGCTTTCACAGAGTGCTGCGCCGATGACGGAGCTTGCCAAGGGTTCGCAGGTCGTGCTGTTGCTCAACAGCAGCAGCGAGCTTGCAAAGGCGCCTGCGCTTGTAGGGCTCACCAAGGACGAGGCCGCAGACAAGCTTGCGGCGGCTGGCTTCAAGCTACAGGTCTACACGGGCGGCGGCCACCCCGACGAGGGCATCGTCTGCTCGCAGCTGCCGAAGGCTGGCGACCCCGCAAAGTCGGGCTCGGAGATCACGGTGATACTGACCAGCGAGGAGCAGGCGCCGTCCATCAGCATCTCGCCCGAGAGCAGCAGCCTTTCGGTGGGCGAGGAGTTCGTGCTGAAGATCAGCTGCAAGAACATTCCCGATCTGGTGTCGGTGGGCTATGAGCTTTCAGAGGAGGGCATCATCGAGCCCGTATACATCGACAAGCAGACGCTTGACATGACCTTCAAGGCGCTGAAGCAGGGCTCCGTGACGGTGACGATCACCTACGGCGGCATCGAGAGGCGCTGCGCGGTCGAAGTAAAATAAAGACCGATGACCTCACTGCGCTTCTGCACAGTGGGGTCTGCTATCACAAGGAGGCGGCACAATGTCAAAGATCACAGACCTCAGCAAATCGCGGTACTGCAAGGGTATACAGTGCCCGAAGATACTCTGGCTCGACCACTACAAGCCCGAGGAGGCCGAGGACGTTCTCTCCGAGACAGTAATGGCCAACGGAAATCTGGTGGGCGACCTTGCGCGGAGCTATTTCGGAGAATACTCCCTCGTAGAGTTTTCCTTTGACAAGTCCGAGATGACCGCCAGGACGCAGGAGTTCATCGGCTCGGGTGCTATGAACATTGCCGAGGCGGCCTTCCTGACGGACGGGCTCTACTGCGCTGTCGATATCCTCCACAAAAACGGCGACGGCTGG
The DNA here is from genome assembly GCA_946533615.1 of uncultured Clostridia bacterium. Lineage (GTDB taxonomy): Bacteria > Bacillota > Clostridia > Oscillospirales > Ruminococcaceae > FB2012. Next base: position 7,953 of record CAMNBY010000156.1, on the reverse strand, counting down.
GATATAGTTGAAGTCAAAAGCTCGACCCACCTGACCGATATCTACATCGAAGATATGGCGTTCCAGTATTACGTTCTGACGAACTGCGGGATAAAGGTGAAGCACGTTTACAATATGCACCTGAACTCTTTTTATGTCCGCAGAGGCGAGCTTGACCTGAAAGGCCTTTTCACCCTTGAGGACTGCACCGACAAGGCGCTGGAGCTTTATGACTCGGTCGCCGAGAGGGTCGCGGCTATCAGGGCTTATGTTTCCGTCACCGAGGAGCCCAAGCGCGAGCTTGATGTTTACTGCAACAAGCCCTATGAATGTGCATACAAAAAATACTGCGGCAGGCACCTGCCCGAGCACAGCGTCTTTGACCTCGCGGGGATGCAGGCACGCACAGCATACAAGCACTATCACAACGGGATAGTTTCCTATGAGGAGCTGCTTGCCAACGCAAAGAAGATAAAGCTGAACCCCAAGCACCGCAGGCAGATAGAATCCACCCTGAACAGCGCACCCGATGAGGTGGATAAGGCGAAGATAAGCGAGTTCCTCGGCACTCTCAGCTACCCGATCTATCACCTTGACTTTGAGACCTATCAGCAGCCCGTCCCCGAGTTTGACGGCGTCAGCCCTTATCAGCAGATACCGTTCCAGTACTCGCTGCACATCGAGCAGGAGGACGGCACTCTTGAGCACAGGGAGTTCTTAGCAAAGGAGGGCACCGACCCGAGGCGTGCTCTTGCGGAGCAGCTGGTGAAGGACATACCGAAGGGCGTCTGCTCGCTGGCTTACAATATGAGCTTTGAAAAAACAGTCATCAAGCGGCTCGCGGAGACATTCCCCGACCTTGCAGATGCTCTTATGGACATTCACGACAATATGCACGATCTGATGATACCCTTCAAGGATCAGAGCTATTACAGTGCTGCTATGCAGGGCTCGTATTCGATCAAGTTTGTCCTGCCTGCGCTTTATCCCGACGACCCCGAGCTTGACTATCACAATCTTGAGGGCGTACACAACGGCGGCGAAGCCTCGGCTGCATTTGCGGAGATGACCTCTCACACCCCCGGGGAGATCGCAGAGATAAGAGCAAACCTGCTCAGATACTGCGGACTTGACACCTACGCTATGGTCAAGGTGCTGAGAAAGCTGAAAGAGGCTGTAAGTAAGAATTGACTTTTGGCTTGCGATATGTTATAATTATCCTCGGCGGCTTTCGCCAAAAAATACCAAAGGAGAAGAATATGAAAAGATCAACCATACTTCTGATCGCCGTGGCGGTCATCGGAATAGTGATGGGCGCTGTGGGGCTCGGCGACTCGATAAGGATCTTCAAGAACGACATCAACGACCTTACTCCGATGAAAAAGACCGAATTTGAGACCGGCGACCTTCTGGAGGGCGACCTGTTCCTTGTTGTGGATCAGATAGCCACAGAGGAGACAACCCGCACCTACGGCTTTGTCCCTGTCAGCAAGAGCGAGACACCCTATTACCTTGTAACCAACGACGAGAGCTATTTTGTTATAAGCGTCGGCAACAAGGATATGCAGAAGAAGTTCGATGACTACTGCGACGAGTGTTATAAATACCTCATGGACGAGACCGGCAGTGTTGCCGCTCCCGAGGGCTTCAAGGTATCGGCGAAGAGCTCGGAGATGAACTCTGAGGTCAGGGGCTATCTTGAGGACTACTGCAAGGACAACCTCGGAATGACGAGCGACGACATAAAGGATTATGTTGTCACCGACGTCTGCCTGAGCACAGTGCAGTACAGCTCGATGAAATGGATACCCTTTGTGGGCTTCGGCGTGGCTCTGCTTGCCATCGCAATACTTGTTATCCTGAAGCTCAGATCCCGTTGATCCCGAATACAGAGACAGCACTCCCGGCTAAAACCGAAGTGCTGTTTTTTATATCAGAGGGGTTGCAAAAAAGAGAGAAAAGTGGTATAATATCAAGCAAAGAAAAACGGCGTCAGGATCGTGCCGGAGGCTGCTGACGCCAGAAGGAGAATAGGAAATGATCTCATTTATTTCAGCGCTTGCTGTGCTTTTGCTGGGGTATATATTTTACGGGCGCCTGACCGAGAAGATATTTGCTCCTGACGACCGCGTTACTCCCGGAGTTTCGGAGAACGACGGCGTTGACTTTATGCCGGTAAAGACCTGGAAGGCGCTGCTGATACAGCTTCTGAACATTGCAGGAACGGGGCCGATCTTCGGAGCGCTGATGGGCGCCTGCTTCGGGCCTGTGGTCTTCCTGTGGATCGTTTTCGGCTCGATACTCGGAGGCGCCGTCCACGACTACATGAGCGGCATGATCTCGGAGCGCAACAAGGGCGCGTCCATCGCCGAGCTTTCGGGCAAATATCTCGGAAAGCCCGCGCTGTACATAATGCGTCTGTTCTCGGTGCTTTTGCTGCTGCTCACTGGAACGGTCTTTGTCACCAGTCCCGCCGAGCTTATCGCAAGCCTTACGCCCTCGGCGCTTTCGAGGGGCTTCTGGATCGTCGTGATACTGCTTTACTATCTGCTGGCGACCCTTATGCCGATAGACAAGATAATCGGCAGGCTCTATCCCGTGTTCGGCGTGGTGCTTATCGTGATGGCGCTGAGCATTGCAGGCGGCCTGGCCTTCCTGCCAGATTACACTGTGCCCGAGATCACGCTTTCCGACCTGCACCCCGACAAGCTTCCGATCTGGCCGTTCATGTTCATAACAGTTGCCTGCGGAGCGATCTCGGGCTTCCACGCTACACAGTCGCCGATGATGGCGAAGTGCATCACAGGCGAGAAGGAAGGCAGGAAGGTCTTCTACGGAGCCATGATAATAGAATCCGTCATCGCGCTTGTATGGGCGGCGGCAGGTGTTGCGTTCTACGGCGGGACACAGATGCTCAACGAGGCTCTGACCGCCAACGGACAGTCGGGAACGGTCTACGAGATCTGCAAGGATATGCTTGGCAGCGTTGGCGGCATACTTGCGATAATCGGCGTTGTGGTCTGCCCCATAACCTCGGGCGACACAGCCTTCCGAAGCGCAAGGCTTATTCTTGCCGAGTGGTCGGGTCTGAAGCAGAAGAGCTTCAAGAACAGGCTTATCCTGACGATACCGCTGCTGGGTGCTGGCGCTCTGCTGACGCAGCTTGACTTCAATGTTCTCTGGAGATACTTCTCCTGGAGCAACCAGACGCTTGCGATGATCTCGCTGTGGGTGGCGACCTCTTACCTGCTGAGGCACGCGAAGAAAAGCAGCCACACCCTGCTCACTGCCCTGCCTGCGGCCTTTATGTCGGCCGTGAGCATGACGTACATACTTATGGCGAAGGAGGGCTTCGGCCTCAAGGCTGTCGTTGCCTATCCTGCGGGGGTCGGCTTTGCGGCGCTGCTCTTCGGGATATATGTATATATCCTTCTCAGGCGCAGGGCATCGGGAAATGTCAAGGCGCAATAAAACTACAATTCTGCCCCGAGGTGTCAATTAACCTACACATCTCGGGGCAGGTGTTGTTTATGCTTCATTATGCGGTAAAATTGAATATTGAAACCTTGGAAGAAATGTGGTATATTATAGTCACAGAAGAAAAAACAGCAAAGGAGGAAGAAAAATGGTCGCTGTTATCGTAAGCCTTGCGGGGCTGACAACAGGAGGCGCCGCAGCTTACGGTATCTATCACTACATCAGAAGATAAAGCAACACCCAAAACACCAAATATTCAGAGCACCCGTGCAATAGTGCGGGTGCTTTATGTGTATCGGTGTTTTAATTGCTGCCCTTGACAGGCTTGTTTTTGCCTGCCTCATCGGCTCTGACCTGCTCTATGGCGTCGTCGAGCCTGTTCTTCAGCTTCTCGGCTGCGATCTCCTTCTGCTTTATCTTTGCGGACTCGCGGAAGAAGCTGTCCATCAGCCTGCCGCCGTCGCCGTCCTGTGCCAACGCTTTCAGCCGATCATCGGGGAGGCTTGCAAGATGCTCGAAAGCAGGTGATTGCTTGATCTTGTTCACGCCCTCCTCGAAATTCTTGGGGGACATGGCATCGAGCAGCTGGGTCTTGCTCTTGGTCACGAGGCTGCTGCTCTCGAGGCCCTTGAAGTAGATCTCCTGTGCGACAGTTGTGCGGAGAGCGTCGCCCTGCTTGTCATTCATGAATTCCTGGACGCGTTTTACGCGGTCGTGGACATGGCCGATGGGCGACTCTGCCGCAACGTCGGCAAGAAGGGTCTTGGTGTACTCGGTGTTTAGCCTTGCGGTGATGCCCTTGATGCTCTCGCAGGTCTGGAGGCGGCGAGGAACATGGGCGCCTGCTCTCTGACCCTGTGCTGCTTCGGCTGCCTTTTTGGCGGTGTATGCACTTGAGCAGTCACGCACCTTGTTGATGGCCTTCTGGAGCTTGAGCGGGTCGTTGACCTTGAGGGTGGTGTTATCGGCGGTCATCTCGGAGAGCATATTCTTGCTGAGGTCATGGAGCTCCTTGACGGCCTTCTGGAGGTCCTTGTAGGTCTTTGATCTCCCGCTGAGGAAGGGGGCTGCCTGACTGAGCTGTTGCTTCATCGTGTCGGCATTTTCCTTGATGTATCTTACGAGGTCAACGGAGGACATTTCGCCAAGCGCCTCGGCGCCGATGATGTGGGCTTCGATAGAAGCGTTGAAGTCCTTCTCGGCCTGCCTGCTCAGCTTGTCGAGCTCCGCATTATCGGTGATATTGTCGCCGAAGCCGTCCACTCTTGCGGCTCTTGTAAAATTGATCTTGGCGGGCTCGTTGCAGACCTGCTGAGCCTTGGGAAGGGAGTTCCACCGGGCGGCCTTTTCAGCCATCGGGAAGATAGCGCCGTCGTTCACGGCCTTGAAGATCGTACCCTCGGCCTTTGCGAGCTCTTCCATTGTGTTCTGACCCTGCCCCCACTCGTTGTCCTTGACAACGCGGGTGGCTCCGCTCCTGACCGAGGCATTGATGGCCTCGATGCGCTGACGGGCGGCAGCTGTCTGAGCTTCGTTCATGCCGTTCTTCTGCATCTTTTCGGCGATCTTATCGGCGATGCCGCCTACAGCCAGAGAATTTGCCATGGACTCGCTTATGACCTTTGGCATCGGTATTGCATCTGCTCCGCCTGTGCCGAAGGAAAACTCATTCTCGGTGCCCTGAACGCCGACGAGCTTTGGAGCATCGGTATCAAGCCCCTCGAACTGATAAGCCATCTCGCCCGCAGATCTGGTCTTGAGGCAGATGTAATCGAGCGCCTGAAGATCGGCAAGGGACTTGAGGCCGCGGGGGTCGTTATAGGTCTGCTTTGCCTGCTCGGCGGTGATCTTAGCCATCGGGCTGCCGAGAACGGCGTTTGAAAACTCGATGCCCTTGGCCTGATCGGTGATGACAGCCTCGGTGAGGTTCACGCCGCACATGATCTCTGCGGTATTGCTTTTTACAACAAGGTTTGAAACGCCCAGCACGTCGCTGACCTCGCTCATGGCTACGCTGCGAAGCTCGATGCGCTGGCCAGCGCCGATGCCGAACTGACGCATTGCAGACGCGCCGATGGCATCAGAGATTATCGGTTCGGAGACCTTGGAGATAAGGTCACAGAAAGCAGGGTCGGCCTTGAGGGCGTCAAACTCCTGCTTCTTCCAGCCGAGATCCCTGTAGGGGATATCCTCGGCGTTCGTGGGGAACACCATGGGGTCGCCGAAGGGCTCCTCAAGGGCGTTGGCGTCATCGCTGAACCTGTAGTGATTTCTGAGGTCTGTGAGCTGTTTGGAGTAGTTGGGGTTCTCGGCGATGGCCTTGTTGATGACCCTGTCGATGCTGCTGTTAGCGGAGAACTCGTTGGGAAGGGTGATGAAGACGTTCCTCTCTCTGCCCCTGTCATGAGGATCGAGATAGCTGACGGGATAGCGGTCGCGCTTTGCGCCTGTGGGCTGTATCTGAGCCATATTCGGCACAACGAGGTGAACTGTCTCCTCGCGGCCGATATTCAGGGGGTCAGCCTCCTGAGCAACACCGCTTCCGACTACAACGCCCACAGGTATCTCCTGCTTAGCTTTGGGGTCGATGCCGCGCAGCTTGTTCTGTGCGTCCTTATGAACGAGCCGCATCTTCATTTCCTCGTCATCGGGGAGGTACTGAGATGCAAGGCCTGCGATATTCAAAGCAACATCGAACTGGTTTTCCCTGTGGGTGTTTGCCAGCCGCACAAGAGAATAGTTTTCCCACTGGTCGTCCTCGACTATCCTGATAAGGCCGGGACGGGTAATGCCGGGGTCGTCATATTGGAATGCGGCCTGATCCTGCTCGATCTTGTTCTGAAGGTATTCCTTTCTTTTCCAGGCTGCGTCGATCTCGGCCTTTGAGAGACCGCAGTCGCGGAGGACAAAATCAAGCTGGTCGTAGGTCATAGCCTTCATGGACTCGTAGGTGCTTCTGCCGATGACGCCCATATTGTCAGGGGTGATGAATCTTGCGCCCTTTTCGTAATTCTCGTCAACATCGGGGCCGAAGGCCATATCGTTATCTATGAGCGTGATGCCGATAAGCTTTGCATTGGGGCTGTTCGGGTCATCGAAGCGGAACATGATATTTCCTTCATGTCTGTCCACGTTGCCGCAAATGAAGTCCAGCGCCTGCATAGCAGCGATGTCCTCGAAGACGGCGGGATTGTCAAGGTTCCCGACGCCGAAGTCAAGAATGGCGTCTCCGTGCTTGACGTCCTGTACATTGGTGCCGTAGGCGTTGCTCATGAAGGTCCCCGAAACGGCCTTGCCGTCCTGCGAAACGATCATCGGCCTGGCTTCAGCCACAAGATCGGGCTTGCCAAGGAGCTTTGAAACACGGGACATACCGATGTTTCTCTTGTCGATGTTGGCGCCGTCGCCGAGCTGCATGGCCTCGCCGTTTTTGTAGATGCGGTAATCGAGGTAGTATCTGTTCATATCGGAGGCAAGCTCGTCGATGAATTTGGCATAATCGGGCTGATTTTCGGCCAGGCGGCGATCCTCGGCGGTAACGCCCATCTTTCTTAATTCGCTGTTCTGGATAGTGGTCTTGACGGTGAAGCGGATAACGTCATTGTCTTTCTCGAAGTCCTTCATTGTGCGATAGGCATCCCAGGAAACAGAGGCAAGGTCGGCGGGGCTCTTCTTGCGGAGCTTGTCGAGAATGGGCTTGTACTGTGGGGGATACTTGTCCTCGAGCCTGTCGAAGATGAGCTTCGGAGTGCCGAGGATATCAACGGTTGCAGTAGGGGTGAAGTAGCCCTCCTCGATGGTGTTGCCGTTCTTGACCTTGAGGTGGTGGCGGGTGCTCACGTTGCCCGAAGCGGTTGCGGACTTCTGCTTGCCAAGCTCGACATAGGTGGTGCGGGCATTGCCGATGAGTGCAGGCAGGGTATAGGGAGTTTTTTCGACATCGGTGATCTCGAGGGCGGCGTTGTCGGCGCTGAGCATCGGCATCAGGTCTTTTGCGATCTTCTTCATCCTTTCGCCGACCTCGCCCGTGGCGGTATTGTCGTGAGAAACCTTGTGGGCGCTCTTAATGGCACGGTCATAGGCGCGGTAGAGATCGTTTTTGTCCTTTGCGGTGAGCAGAGGGTAGGTCCCGTTCGCGTCGGGAGTGTAGAACTTTTCGGTCAGGCTGCTGATCTCGTTAAGCCTCTGGGTAAAGTCCGAGTACTTGTTGATCGTCTCCTGAGTAGTGAGGGTGTCATTTATCTGCTGAACGTAATTTGCGAGGTTCAGCTTCATTTGTGAAAGATCAAAATTTACAGGCATAATGATTTCCCTTTCTGCAGGTGGTTTGGGTTTCCAATAGTAATACCTTTATGATCGGGAGCAGGGTGCATGATCGGAGAATTTTTTTAAGGCAACACCGCACAACTATTGTGCGTCAGAAACGCAGTCAGATTTTTCGTCAGAGTGACTAAAAACGACGCAGGAAGGCTGACGCCTTTCAAGGAGAATTTGGGT
>CAMNBY010000155.1 GCA_946533615.1 uncultured Clostridia bacterium | reverse complement strand
GGCTTCCCGGGAGAGACCGAGGAGCAGTTCGAGGAGCTGTGCGAATTTGTCAAGGAGATAAAGTTTGAGCGCCTCGGGTGCTTCGCCTACTCTGCCGAGGAGGGCACACCCGCCGCCGAGTTCGACGGCCAGCTCTCGGTAAGGATAAAGGAAAAAAGAAGCGAGATAATCATGGAGGAGCAGATGTTCATCTCCGACCGCTTCAACGAGAGCCGCCTCGGACAGACGCTCGAGGTCGTAACAGAGGGCTTCGACAGGTACGCTGAGTGCTGGTTCGGCCGCAGCGCCGCCGATGCCCCCGAAATTGACGGGAAGGTCTTCTTTACCAGCGACCGCAAGCTCCGCGAGGGCGAGTTCGTTATGGTCGAGGTCGATGACATCATGGACTACGACCTGCTGGGAACAAGAGTCTGAATATAACAACGCTTGTGAAAGGACTTTGCAAAGCTATGAATCTACCAAATAAGCTTACAGTCTTGAGAGTACTGCTGATACCGTTTTTCCTGCTGTTCGTGCTGGTGTACGAGATACCTCACCACATGATCTGGGCGCTGGTGGTGTTTGCACTCGCTTCGATCACCGACGCGCTGGACGGACACCTTGCCCGCGCAAATAACCAAATCACGACCTTCGGAAAGTTTCTCGACCCGCTGGCCGACAAGCTGCTGGTAATGACCGCTCTCATCGCGTTCACCTTTGAACGCCTTATCGACCCCGTTGCTGTCGTTATCATTCTCTCGCGAGAGTTCATGGTAACAGGCCTCAGGCTCGTTGTTGCCGGCGAGGGCGTTGTCGTTGCCGCAGGTATCTGGGGCAAGCTCAAGACCGCGTTCACTATGGTGGCGCTGATCGCCGTGATGGCGCTGCAAATATTCTTCCCGAACCTTGACGAAAAGGGCAGCCCCGACCTTAACTGGCATTCGGGCGTGTTCCTTACAAACGAGGCCCTTATCTGGATAGCCGTTGTGCTTACCGTGATCTCCGGCGTTGTCTACCTCAAGGGCTATTGGAAGTATATTGATTCCAGCAAATGATACGCACGCCGCAGGGCAACAGGTCTGCGGCACAGCTGTGACATTCAACTAAAGCGCAGAAGGTGGTGTCTTTATGGGCATGAGCCTACAGATCAGGGAGAGCCTCTCGGAGCTGCTGTTTTCGGAGCTTTACGATACTGATGATACTGACCTGCTTGTTGAGCGGAGCAAGGCCTTCAAGGAGCGCCCGAAGCGAAGCGGCGAGCCTCGCGAAAACCCTGTTTTCAAAAGGATAATGCGCTCGATGGGCATCAGGCTCGATCACGCGGCAGTGAGAGATTACTACTACTCCTTCCCCCCGGGAGACGGCAAGGTGCTGATCTTCCCTTACAAGGATACGGAATTCTTCACGGTGCTCGATCTTCACCGCGACCGCCTCGAGGACACCGACGCTGTTGTGCTGGCGGTCTACTGCGACTCGCGGAAATACGTCATTCTGAAGGAGCTTTTCCTGCTGCTGCAAAAGTATTCTGACATGGAGGTAAAGCTTTCGGTCAAGGAGGCTCCGCTGATAAAGGCGGTGCTGGAATCTGACAAAAAGGACATCTACTACAAGGGCGACTGCCTGCCTGCGGCCAATGCCGGGGAGCTGGCAGAGCTGATGCTGCCGCTCGAGCGCAGGGACGCTCCTGCCGAGCAGGCAGATTAAATACTGAATACTAAATACTAAAGACGAATATCCTAAATGTATAGCGGCAAAAGTAGCCGCGCAGGCTTTGGACAGAGAGGGGCCGTTTGGTGAAAGGCTCACTTAGCAGCGCGGTGAAGTGCGGTCGCTGCTGTGCCGAAGGGCATGGCTGCACGGCGGAGGAAACGAAGTATTCCGCTGCGTAGGTCTGCGTTAAAGACAAAGAGCCGCAAGGGGATTCCCTGCGGAAAGACGGAGTGGGACCGTAGCAAAAGCTGCCTCCGGACAGTGCATCAAAGCACCGTCCGTGCAGCTTTTTTTAGTCCGCGTGATCGGCGGCGAAGCCGCCTCACAACTGTGTGATGTGCCGGGTTTCCCTCGCGATACGGTGGGGGTCAGCAGGATAGTGCAAGAGGAACAAGCACGGACAAGGCACTTCTATCCTCTGACCTCTCATATCCAACAACTGAAAGCTTTATCATAAACTTGCATTCTGGAGGCGAAAGCATGAAATTTCTTGAACATCTCAAGCATGACATACAATCCGTGAAGGACAGAGACCCTGCGGCGCACAGCACGCTCGAGATAGTGCTCACCTATTCGGGTCTGCACGCAGTAATGATGTACAGGGTGGCGCATTGGTTCTATGTTAAGGATCACACTGTCATCGCGCGCATCATCTCGCAGCTTGCGCGGAACCTCACCGGCATCGAGATACACCCCGGAGCCAAGATCGGCAAGGGGCTGCTGATAGACCACGGAAGCGGCGTTGTTGTTGGCGAGACCGCCGAGATCGGCGACTACTGCCTGCTGTATCAGGGCTGCACCCTCGGCGGAACGGGCAAGGATCAGGGCAAGCGTCACCCGACGCTCGGCAACAACGTTATGGTCGGCTGCGGCGCAAAGATACTGGGGCCCTTCAAGGTTGGCGACGGCGCAAAGATCGCCGCAAACGCGGTGGTGCTCAAGGAAGTCCCGCCGAACTGCACGGCGGTCGGCGTTCCCGCAAGGATAGTAAGGCGCAACGGCGAAAAGACGGGCTGCGAAGATCTTGACCAGATACACATTCCCGACCCTGTTGCTCAGGAGATCGCGAAGAACCGCGAGAAGATCGCAGAGCTGGAAAAGCGCATCAGGGATCTGGAAGCAAAGAAGTAAAATAAAGCGGCAAAGGCCTGCTTATAATCTCATAAGACAAAGAGGGAAAAATAATGAAGCTCTACAACTCACTTACTCACAAGACGGAAGAATTCGTACCCAACGAGCCGGGCAAGGTAAAGATGTACACCTGCGGCCCCACGGTGTATCACTTTGCCCACATCGGCAACCTGAGAAGCTACATCATGGAGGACGTGCTTGAAAAGTATATGCGCTATGTTGGCTATGACGTAAAGCGCGTAATGAACATCACCGACGTGGGACACCTGACCTCGGACGGCGACACTGGCGACGACAAGATGCTCAAGGGCGCAAAGCGCGAGCACAAGACGGTAATGGAGATCGCCAGGTATTACACTGACGCCTTCTTCGAGGACTGCAAAAAGCTGAACATCAAGATACCCGACGTGGTCGAGCCTGCGACCCACTGCGTTGACGAATTCATCAAGACAATTCAGGCGCTTCAGGAAAAGGGCTTCGCCTACGAGGCAGGCGGCAACATCTACTTCGACACCTCTAAGCTGGATAAGTACTATGTCTTCAACGACTTCCGCGAGGAAGACCTTGCCGTTGGCGTCCGCGAGGGCGTTGAGGAGGACACCAACAAGCGCAACAAAGCCGACTTCGTTCTCTGGTTCACAAAGAGCAAGTTTGACGATCAGGAGCTGAAATGGGAGTCGCCCTGGGGCATAGGCTATCCCGGCTGGCACATCGAGTGCTCCTGCATCTCGATGAAGCACCTCGGCGAAAGGCTGGACATCCACTGCGGCGGCATTGACAATCAGTTCCCCCACCACACCAACGAGATCGCCCAGTCCGAGGCGTTCCTCGGCCACAAGTGGTGCAACTACTGGTTCCACGTTCACCACCTGAACACCGACGACGGCAAGATGAGCAAGTCCAAGGGCGAGTTCCTAACCGTGTCGCTTTTGCAGGAGAAGGGCTATCTGCCCGTGGTGTACAGGTTCTTCTGCCTGCAATCCCACTACCGCAAGTCGCTTGTGTTCTCCTACGAGAACCTTGATAACGCAAAGACCGCCTACGACAAGCTGATCGCAAGGATAGCCCAGCTTATGCGCGCAAAGGGCGGCGCCGCTGTTGACTCGGCGGCCTTTGACAGCCTGAAGGCAGGCTTCACAGCGGCAATGGACGAGGACATCAACACCTCCAACGCCGTTACGGCTCTTTATGATGTTTTCAAGGCGGACACCGACCCTGCCACAAAGCTGGCGCTTGTTGCGGACTTCGACAAGGTGCTCTCGCTTGATCTTGCAGAGAACGCCGAGAAGCTTGTCGCCGAGCAGGACGCTGCGGCCTCGGACATTCCTCAGGAGGTGCTTGACCTGGTCGAGCAGCGCAAGGCAGCAAGAGCCGCAAAGGACTTTGCACTCGCTGACAGCCTGAGAGATCAGATCTCCGCCCTTGGCTACACGATCCGCGAGACCAGACAGGGCACCGAGATAACCAAGAACTGACGGATTAGGAGCATAAAAATGAAAGAACCAAATTACGCCAAGGGCAGCCCCTTCAAGCGGAACAAGATGCGCATCTACTTCCAGTTCTCGATGATAGGGCTTGCCTGCGTGGTGATAGTAGTTGTGATCTCGCTGCTGGTGAACAGAAAGCCCGCCATCGACTACTCGGACGCAGACTTCGTTCAGATAAATGAGCCCTCCGACTCCGCTCAGGTGGTCGTGTTCGAGACCACCGAGGGCAGCTTCAAGGCTGTGCTTTTTGAGGACGAGGCGCCCGAATACTGCGAATATTTCAAAGGCCTTGTGAATGACGGCTATTTTGACGACACCTACGTCTGCACCATCATTCGCACAAACGACCTGATAGGCGGCTTCATCGGCGGCAGCAAGACCGAAGACGGCGCCTCCGCCGACAACACCAACAACGACAAGGTGAATATCGAGGTCTCGAAGAACACACTGCCCCTGAACGGCACCCTCTGCTCGCTGGTACAGCAGGGCGGAATGTTCAGGAAGGCCAAGGCAGGCAGCCTGTTCACCGTGCTTGGCGACGTTGTAGATGTTGACGAGCTGCGGTCGCTGGACGCCAAGGACGTCAACGGCTTCAAGCGGGTAAGCGATATGTTCGAGCAGTACGGCGGTGTGCCCTCCTGCCTCCAGACCTACACGCTCTTCGGCCAGGTCTATGACGGCTGGGACACCCTTGAGAAGATCATGAACACCGAGGTCACCTTCCAGGACGACGAGGACAACGTTAACCAGAAGCCCAAGAAGGAGATCAGGATCACCAAGGCTTATCTCTCGACCTACGGCGAGAACAAGGAAAACGGCTACAATATCCCGAAGAAGGCAGCACTCCCGGAAGAGAGCGCTGCGGACGAAAGCAAATAAAAGCAGAATGGTATCCTCTCCCTCGGGAGAAGATACCATTTTCAGTATTTACAGTCCGTTCATAACTTTTCCGCTCTGCGCCGTACTACTGTTATGAAAGCGGTCGCTGAAAGAAAACCAAAGGGGGTGAGCAGCCTGGCAAATACAAGATTTGAGGAGATATACAACAGCACCAAGGACTCGACGCTGAGATACATAGCTTCAAAGTGTCACAGCCTCGGGGACATCGACGATATATATCAGAACGTGTATCTTGCGGTGCTGGAGGCGCTGGACAGGAACACCGAGCCGATCAACGAGCCCGAGGCCTTTGTGATTGGCATCGCCAAGCGGCAGGTCTGGAGGTATTACTCCCTTGGAGAGAAGCTCAAGGCGCTGATATCTATCGAGCACGAGCCCGCATACAGCGGCGAGCTTGCCGCCGAGGGCGACCTTGAGGACATAGTAGCCGACAGGGAGCTTATCCGCGAGATCGCAGGGCTGCTGCGCGAAAAACCCCTGAAAACACAAAAGGTGATCTTCCTGCATTACAGCCGCGGTCTTAGCATCAGCGAGACAGCACAGGCTCTCGGTATGAAGGAAAGCACTGTCAAGCGGCACATCTACTCCACGCTGGAGGAGCTGCGCCGCAGGTACAGGATCGACGGAAGGAGAGATCGTTATGAATGAAAGAGAGTTAATGAAAGCAGCGGCCGACGAGGCATTTGCGGTCAAGGCCGCAGACCTCAGCGCCGCAGACATAGTGTCCGGCAGCGTGAGCCGTTCAGCAGAGGTAAAAGGCAGGTTCAGATATGCAGCGGCGGCAGTTCTTGCAGCGGCAGCGGTGGCTGTCGGTACAGCGGTGATACTCAGCAGAAGCAGCAGCCCCAAGAAGGACGAAGCCGCAGCGCCGGCCATGACCACCACAACAGTATCGACAACAGCAGCCAAAGCCGGAAACAGCAGCGAGCTGCCCGCAGTATCGGCAGCCGATACGGTCTCAGAGCCCGAGGAGCCGACACCGCCCTCGACAGAGCCGTCGCCCATGCCCGAAAGCGACGCCCTCGGCATCGCCATCAAGGACGCAGGGCTGAACGATAAGGACATAGCACAGGTCACAACAGAGAAAGGCACCGAAGACGGCCACGCGGTCTACGAATTGGAAATCGTCGCCAAGGACGGCGCCGAGTACGAATACGACATTGATATGTACTCGGGAGAGATCATCGGCCGCGACTACGAGGCTCCCAAGCCTGCAACCGCCGATGACAGCAGCACCGCCGAAGTGACCCCGTCGGAAAGCAAGCCCTCTGCTCCCGTTATCACAGACGATGACGATGATGATGACTTTGATGACGATGACGACAAGGACGACATTGACGATGATGACGACGAAGATAAGGCCGCCGCACTGAACTGGAACATCGACGAAAAAGCCGCAGAGGAAGCAGCCAAAATGTTCATAGGTGCGCCCGGCTCCAAGCTGGTGCTTATCGAGCGTGACTGCGACGACTACGGGCGTCCGCTCTACGAGATAAAGCTGATCGAGGGCGGCATCGAATACGAATGTGATGTTGACGCTGCAACGGGCGAGGTTCTCGAGGCGGAGTCCGAGCCGGCAGAGGAGGCCTCCGCTCGGGACGATGATGATGACGACGACGATGACGACGAAGACTGACTAAAGCAAAAGGCTGCCCCGCGGGGCAGCCTTTATTGTCACGTTATAGAAAAAGGACTGCCGCACATTACGGCAGTCCTTGGTTTTATCAAAGCTCGAAGATAGAATCGGCCTTCTTGCCTTTCTTCTTTTTCTTGTTCTGGCGAATGACCTCGAGAGGGTCGCCGAACATTTCCTTTGCCTTTTCGTGATCCAGAGGGATCACCTCTTCTTCTGCGGAATTGTTGAGGAAGGAAGTCATTTCCTGCATCAGCAGCTTCTGCTCGAAGACGGCCACGGCCTCGTCACAGGTCTCGGCCTCGCCGTTCTCAACTATCTCGATTATCTGGTCGATGTTGTCCATATAGTCCATAGACATGAAGTCTATGCGCTTTTTAAGGCTTCTGTAGTAGTCATCGCGCTGTCTTATCAGCTGTGCGTCGCGGCTCTCGAGGACAGCGATCTGCTCGGTTATGCCCTCGTTGACCTCGGCCTGATGGGCGATCGCTTCCGACAGGCGGTATTTAAGGATCATAAAGCCTGCTGCTGCAAGGGCCACAGTTGCCACCGCGAACACGATGATGCCGACGATCCAGAGTTTAAAGCCGATTATCAGCATTATCAGCAGCGAAAGCGCAAGTCCGCCGCCAACCGCTATCAGCAGCGTTTTTAAGCACTTTGCCTTGAAATCAAACTCTTTTTCGACGTCGTACTGATTATGGATATAGCTTTTCAGATATTCCTTGTTCTGAGCATTTACCTTAACAGCGTCTTCAAACTCGTAATAACGCTCGAAATACTCCTTAGCCTGTTTAAGGCGTTCCAGTTCCCCCGAAGCAGCCATTGGTACTAACCTCTCGTTTCAGTCTGCGGTGCTCGGATAATGTATTATCATATACAGTACCCTCACACTTATATACAATCAGTATAACACACAATACATACATTGTCAATCTTTTTTGCAAAAAAATCTAACAAACTTCCTGCCCCCGACCTCAAAACGGCTCAATCCTTCGGCCTGTCGGCGGCCTTTTTTTGTATAAAGCTCCAATTATCGGCTGCGGCTGTTGAACTTTTGAAAACAGTGGATTATAATAGTATATGTGCGAAAAAACCAAAAGCTCAATAATCAAAAAGGAAGAAGGAACCGTGCTTGGATAAGATCACGTTTTTCAGGGATCTTGCAATAATTTTTCTATCGGCAAAGATCTGCGGCATCGCAGCCCAGAAGCTCAAGGCGCCGCAGGTGGTAGGCGAGATAATAGCCGGCCTGCTGATCGGGCCGTCGGTCTTCGGCTTTGTTGCTCAGAGCGACTTTCTCTCGATGATGGCGGAGATCGGAGTGATACTGCTTATGTTCGGGGCAGGTCTTGAAACCAATATGCGCGACCTGCTGAAGACGGGGCCCAAGGCGCTGCTTGTGGCCTGCATGGGAGTGTTCGTGCCGCTCTGCGGAGGCACTCTGCTCTACAGCTGCTTCTACGGCTTTTCGGCGGTAGGCAGCGACGGCTTCTTCCGCGCTGTGTTCATCGGAACTATAATGACCGCTACCTCGGTCGGCATCACTGTCCAGACCCTCAAGGAGCTCGGCCACCTGAAGACCGAGATCGGCACTCTGATAATGAGCGCCGCCATAATCGACGATGTTATCGGCATCATCGTGCTCACCTTTGTCGTGGGCTTCAAGGACGAGGACGCCAACCCGATGCAGGTCGTACTCAGGACGGGGCTGTTCATTCTCTTCGCCTTCGGCATAGGTCTGATCTGCTACTACATTTTCAAGTTCATCGACAAGCGCCATCCTCACCAGAGGCGCGTCCCGATACTTGGTCTGGCGCTGTGTATGTTCCTGGCCTACGCCGCCGAGAAATACTTCGGCATCGCGGACATCACCGGCGCTTACGTTGCAGGGCTTATCCTGTGCAGCCTGCACGACTCCAACTACATTGCACGCAAGGTCGATATAAACTCCTACATGGTATTCGGCCCCGTGTTCTTTGCCAGCATCGGTCTCAAGACCGAGCTCGGCGGCTTCACGGCGGAGCTTATTGCATTCTCGATAGGCTTTGTGCTTGTGGCGCTGCTCTGCAAGATCATCGGCTGCGGTCTGATGGCCAAGGTCATGCGCTACAGCTGGCGTGACAGTGCGAAGGTCGGTGTCGGAATGATGACACGCGGAGAGGTAGCGCTGATCGTTTCCCAGAAGGGGCTTTCGGTCGGTATGCTTGAGAGCAAATACTTTGCTTCGGTCATTCTGCTGATAATCGTTTCGTCGATAATAACGCCGATAATACTGAAGCTTCTTTTCCGCGGAGAATCCACCCCGGATACGGCCGACGCGGGCACCAACGCCACCACCAGCACAGCCTAACAACGCATAAAGGAGCCGACAGGAGAAAGAAAAGGAGAGGAGAAAACACCTCCAATAATGAACACCGCCAAACCGAAAAAAACGAACCGGAAAACGGCTCGTTTTTTCTTTAGCGTTCGTACACAATCAGTACGAGCGCATTTTTAGCATAGTGTTTTTTATGAGACAGAAGGATAATAGAACCGAAAAAAACAGCCGCCTTAACTATTTTTCACCACAGCGGATATACGGGTATACCAATATGACTTGTTCTCAATCTCTGTATAACGATCCATTATCTTTTGATCAACAATAATACTCAAAAATGATAGACATTTTTCAGATATTGATATAGGATCATATTCTCCTTGTTCTGTCAGCACAAAAGATTCATATTTTATTCCATCAGTATAAAGTAGCATTTCAAATGTTTCGTCATAATATATCCAGTACAATATATTATTATCTTCAGACACTAATCTTACAATTTTTTCAGGTCTAGTGTCGAAGTATATCTTAGGAGAGTTATCTATTGAAAAACAATTATTATCACGATAATCTCTAAAAAACGAAATACTGTATGAAACATTATTTGAATCAACAATTTTATATTCAACGGTTTTATTATTCTGTTGTTGATTCGATATTTTTATACATAAAACAACTGTAATAATCACTACAATAACTATAGCTGCCAGAGTCGAGGGAAGTATTATTCTTTTCTTACTCATATTCGATCAAATCCTTTCAGGCTCCCGACTGAACGGTGGTGAGTGAGTTAACATCACCATTCGATCGTAGAGACATCGGCGGGGGTCTTGTTCAGGGTCACGCTGTCTACCCTGCTGTTCTTCACCCTTATCACCCTGTCGGCCATGGGGGTGATCGCGGAGTTGTGGGTTATGACTATGACCGTCATGCCGTTCTTGCGGCAGGTGTCCTGCAGCAGGGCCAAGATCGTCTTGCCCGTGTTGTAGTCGAGGGCGCCTGTGGGTTCGTCACAGAGCAGAAGCTTAGGCTTCTTTGCAAGCGCTCTGGCAATGGAGACCCTCTGCTGCTCACCGCCCGAAAGCTGCGAGGGGAAGTTGTCTATCCTGTCGCCGAGGCCGACGTCGTTGAGCACCCGAACAGGGTCGGCGGCGTCCTTGCAGATCTGCGCCGCAAGCTCTACGTTCTCCTTCGCCGTCAGGTTGTTGATGAGATTATAGAACTGGAACACAAAGCCGATGTCGTAGCGCCTGTAGGCGATGAGCTGCCTGCGCGAGAGAGCCGCGATGTTGCGGCCGTCAACGATGATCTCGCCCTCGTCGCAGCTGTCCATGCCGCCAAGCATATTGAGGATAGTCGTCTTGCCTGCGCCCGAAGCGCCGACGATCACGGCGAACTCGCCCTTCTCTATCTCAAAGCTGACTCCGTCCGAGGCGCTGATCGTCACCTCGCCCATTCGGTAGCGCTTGTAAACGTCCCTGAACTCCACAAAAGCCATTTAGCCTTCCTCCCTTGCTGCTGTCTTATTTGATTATAACCTATAGGAGCGGTGCTGTCAAGGACGGTCGGTCACGGGCGCTGTCCGGAGGCATCCTTGCTCCGACCCAAACAAAAAACGCTGCAAGCCTGTGCTCGCAGCGTTTTTATTATTTCATCTTATCAGAAGCCGAGGATAGCCTTGAAATCTGCGGCAATGGTCTGCTCCAGAGCGGCAGCGGCCTCGCGGCTCTCGCCGATAGTGGTGTAGTACGCCTTGATCTTGGGCTCGGTGCCGGAGGGACGGATGATAACGCTTGCGCCCTGCTCCAGCTTGAATGCGAGCACATCGCTCTTAGGCAGCGTGAGGGCTGTCTTGGCGCCTGTTGTCATGTCGGTCTCTTCGGAGGCAACGTAGTCGGCCACGCTCTCTACCTTCAGGCCGCCGATAGCTGCGGGAGGAGCTGCGCGAAGGCCTGTCATGATCTCCTTCATTCTTTCCATACCGCTGGCGCCCTCACACTGGAAGGAGGCCTGAGTGTGGACATAGTTGCCGTACTCCTTGTACATAGCCTCTCTTGCCTGTAACAGAGAGATGCCCTTTGTGCGGTAGAAGGCTGCCATCTCGCAGATGAGCATAGAGCCCACGACAGCGTCCTTATCGCGGACGTAGGAGCCTGCCAGATAGCCGTAGCTCTCTTCAAAGCCGAAGATATATCTGTCGGCCTCGTTGTCTGCCTCGAGGAAGCCGATCTGCTCGCCGATGAACTTGAAGCCTGTGAGCACCTCGCGGAGCTCGACGCCGTACTCGGCGGCGATCTTCTTGCAGATATCCGTGGTAACGATAGTCTTTACTGCCACGGGTCTCTCGGGCATTGTGCCGAGGGCTGTTCTCTCCTGGCAGATATATTTCAGCAGCATAGCGCCCACTTCATTGCCCGAGAAGAGCACATAGTTGCCCTCGGGGTCGGGAACGGCGATGCCTACTCTGTCGCAGTCGGGGTCTGTAGCCAGCAGCAGGTCGGGCTTAACGGTCTTGCAGAGCTCGAGACCCTTTGCCAGCGCCTCCTTGATCTCGGGGTTCGGGAAGGGGCAGGTGGGGAAATTCCCGTCGGGCAGCTCCTGCTCGGGAACTACCGTGACCTCGCTTATGCCGATCTTCTTGAGGATAGCTCTGACGGGCTTATTGCCTGTGCCGTTGAGCGGAGTATAAACGACCTTCAGGCCGCTTGAAGCTACGAGGTCGGTATGCACGCCCTGCTCGGCGACCTTATCGAGGTACTTGTCGATGACCTCCTGCTTGATATACTCTATCCTGCCCTGAGCGAGAGCCTCGTCGAAGCTCATGGTCTTTGCGCCGCCGAACATCTCGACGCTGTTGATCTTGCCGATAACAGCATTTGCGGCATCGAGGGTGATCTGGCAGCCGTCGGCGCCGTAGACCTTATAGCCGTTGTACTTTGCGGGGTTATGCGAGGCAGTTACCATGATGCCTGCCTTGCAGCCCAGCTCTCTTACTGCCCACGAGAGGCAGGGTGTAGGCATGAGCTCTGAATAGATATAAGCCTTGATGCCGTTTGCGGCGAGGACTGCTGCTGCCTCCTTGGCAAAGACGTCGCTCTTTATCCTCGAGTCATAGCTGATCGCGACTGCTGCATCTGTAAAGGCCTCGTTCACATAATCGGCAAGGCCCTGGGTCGCACGTCTGATGGTATAGACGTTAAGTCTGTAGGTGCCTGCGCCGATAACGCCGCGAAGGCCGCCCGTACCGAATTCAAGGTCGCGGTAAAATCTGTCCTGGATAGCATCGGCATCGTTCTCGATAGCCTTGAGCTCTGTCTGGAGGTCGGGATCGTCTGTTGCCTTCTCGCACCAGAGCTTATAGAGTTCCATTTCATTCATAGTTATCACCTCATCAAAGATTTACTGACACTGCAAAGAGCCGCCGGGCTCTTTCTTATAACTAATTATATCATATTTTCAGCAATTAGCAAGAGCTAATTCACAAAATTTCTGTTAATTCTCTATTTAATTCCCCCACCGGCTATCAATCGAGCGCTTGGCAGGGCTTTGCGAGCCTCCCCGGAGGGGAGGCAGGCGCCTTTGTGAATGAGTTCGCGGTGCAGCCGTTTTTTGATTCACCCACCAATGTTTCACTTCATCACTTGGCAAGGGTCTCAGCGCCGCCCTCTAAGGGCGGTGGGCGCCTTTGTGAATGAGGCTGCGTCCTTGCCGTTAGGAGGGGCTTGTTCCGGGTGGAACGTTATGGCTTGTGTTAGATTCTTTATTCACCCACCAAGGTTTAGATTCATCGCTTGGCATCGGTCTCGGCGCCGCCCTCTATATGAGATGCTGATATAGAAGTTTTTCGCCGCAGTATTACTGATCTGCAATCAGAAGTACTATGGCGTTTTTTCTATTGACAGTACAGTGATGCGGTGCTATAATAGTTACTAACATTAATCGGAAATTAACGAGGTAACACAACATGGAGATCAGGTTATTCAAGCCGGAGGATGCTGAAGAAACCGCTTTGGTCATTGAAAAAACTCTGCGTGTAAGCAACAGCAAAGATTATCCCGAGCAGTACATAGAATTTAATGTAGCTTCTCATTCGGCAAACGAGTTGATAAAGGCTTCAAAAGAACGACATATGTATGTGATCTGTGATGAAGACCGTATCATAGGAACAGGCGGAATAGCTGGATACTGGGGTAGCCTCACCGAGAGTATTCTGCTGACCATATTTGTTTTACCGGAGTATCAAGGACAAGGATTTGGAAAAAAACTGATTGAGACTTTAGAGAAAGATGAATACTTTTTAAGAGCGCAGCGAATTGAAATCCCCGCTTCACTTACAGCGGTTGATTTTTACCGCAAAATGGGTTATGATTATAAAAATGGAAATGCCGAACCCGAAGATGGATTGATGTATCGTCTGGAAAAATACAGATAAGTTATGATTTGCCGCACTAAACAGTTATCAGCCCCGAGCCAGTCAAAGCTGCAATTGCGCACAAGGCTGAGGGCGAGGGCATTGCGTGGTGCACGCTGTGCACAAATTCTGATTTGCCGCATTAAACAGTTGTCAGCCCCGAGCCAGTCAAAGCTGTAATTGCGCACAAGGCTGAAGGCGAGGGCATTGCGTGGTGCACGCTGTGCACAAATTCTGATTTATCATAGTAACAATAAATACAATGCCCCTGAGCACTTTGAGATGCTCAGGGGCAAAACTTCTATATGGGTATCTTTTTAACGGGTGAGGGCTGTTTTATATGCTTTGAACTTTTGCGGCTCAACGCTTCAGCTTAGTACATTCCGCCCATGCCGCCGCCTGCTGCGGCTGCCATAGCTGCATCTGCTGCGGGTTCCTTGATGTCGGCAACGAGGCTCTCGGTTGTGAGCACCATAGAAGCAACGGAAGCTGCATTCTGGAGCGCCGAGCGTGTTACCTTAGTCGGGTCAACGATACCTGCGGGAAGCATATCCACATACTCCTCGTTGTAAGCATCGAAGCCGTAGCCGATCTTTCTGGAGCGGACGATCTTGTCGATGATGACGCTGCCCTCGAGGCCGGCGTTCACGGCGATCTGTCTTACGGGCTCCTCAAGAGCCTTGAGGACGATCTGGGCGCCTGTCTTCTCGTCGCCTGTCAGCTTGTCGCAGAGCTTCTTGACTGCCGGCATAGCGTTGATAAGGGCTGTGCCGCCGCCTGCAACGATGCCTTCCTCAACGGCTGCCTTTGTAGCTGCGAGGGCGTCCTCGATGCGGAGCTTCTTCTCCTTCATCTCGATCTCGGTAGCAGCGCCGACCTTGATAACTGCAACGCCGCCTGCAAGCTTAGCAAGTCTTTCCTGAAGCTTCTCACGGTCAAAGTCAGAGGTCGTGGTCTCGATCTGAGCACGGATCTGGCCTACGCGGTTCTTGATCTCGCCCTTGTCGCCTGCGCCGTCAACGATGATAGTATTCTCCTTCTGTACGACAACCTGACGGGCACGGCCGAGCTGATTGATCTGAGTCTCCTTCAGCTCAAGGCCGATCTCCTCGCTTATTACCTGGCCGCCGGTCAGGATAGCGATATCCTGGAGCATTTCCTTTCTTCTGTCGCCGAAGCCGGGAGCCTTTACCGCAACGCAGGTGAAGGTGCCGCGGAGCTTGTTGACGATAAGGGTAGACAGAGCCTCGCCCTCAACGTCCTCGGCGATGATGAGCAGCTTCTTGCCGCCCTGAACGATCTGCTCGAGCAGGGGCAGGATCTCCTGGATATTAGAGATCTTCTTATCGGTGATGAGGATATAGGGGTCGTCGAGCACGGCCTCCATCTTCTCGGTATCTGTTACCATATAGGGAGCGATATAGCCGCGGTCGAACTGCATACCCTCAACGACCTCGCTGTAGGTCTCGGCGGTCTTGGACTCCTCGATAGTGATAACGCCGTCGGCGGAGACCTTCTCCATAGCCTCGGCGATCAGCTGGCCGACCTTCTCGTCAGCAGAAGAAACGGTAGCAACTCTTGCGATGTCTGCCGAGCCCTTTATCTTCTTGGAGTTTGCAACTATGCTCTCTACAGCTGCATCAACGGCCTTTGCCATACCCTTTCTTACGATCATCGGGTTTGCGCCTGCGGCGATGTTCTTCATGCCCTCGCGAACCAGCGCCTGAGCGAGCAGGGTAGCTGTAGTGGTGCCGTCGCCTGCGGCGTCGTTGGTCTTGGTGGCAACTTCTTTCACAAGCTGAGCGCCCATGTTCTCGAAGGCGTTCTCAAGCTCGATCTCCTTTGCGATAGTCACGCCGTCGTTGGTGATGAGCGGAGCACCGAACTTCTTGTCAAGAACAACGTTCCTGCCCTTGGGTCCGAGGGTGATCTTAACTGTATCGGCAAGTTTGTCGATACCTGCCTGCAAAGCCTTTCTGGCTTCTTCTCCGTAGATTATATCCTTTGCCATAAATAATCAGTCCTTTCCTATGTTCCGAGATCACTTAACTATTGCGAGAATGTCTTCCATCTTAACGATGATATATTCCTCGCCGTCAAGCTTTACGTTTGTGCCGCTGTACTTGGAGATGAGCACCTTGTCGCCCTTCTTCACAGTCATCTCAACGTCCTTCTTGCCGTCTCCCACCTCGATAACGTTTGCTATCTCGGGCTTTTCCTTAGCCGAGCCTGCAAGTATTATGCCGCTCTTGGTGGTCTCTTCGGCCTCTGCCATCTGCAGCACTACTCTGTCCTGTAACGGTTTGATCGTCATTATGAACCTCTCCTTTTTATAATAGGCGTCCCTGCGGAGCCTGTATTGTTTTACTTTTAGCAGACGAGCCGCTAAAGTGTTAGCACTCTTTATTCCCGAGTGCTAATTATAATTATAATCCCTTTTCTGAAAAATTCAAGTCTATACTGTCGTTTTTTCAAAATTTTGTAGATTTGCACAACGTTTCTGAATCAAACAGCGCATCGCTTGTGCATTTTGCTTCTGTGCGTGAAGCTCTTCCGAAAGCCCTCGCAGGTGTATCCTCCCGCACAATTCCATTTGACCACCACCGTATCGCGAGGGAACCCCAGCACATCACACTGTAGTAAACGAGCTTGCGAGTGATCACGCGGATCAAAAAAACTTTACTTTTGGATGGGGGTGTGGTATAATGGTTTTGATAATATCCGAAAGGGAGCATAGAAATGGAGCTTTTGAAAAGGACATGGGCCGAGATCGACCTCGACGCCGTTGCCTCAAATCTTGAAAACTATAAAAGCCGCCTGCCAGCAGGGGTCGAGCTGATGTGCGTCGTCAAGGCCGCCTGCTACGGCCATTCCGACCTTGCCATCTGCCCGATGCTGCAGGAGCTGGGCGTCAGATGGTACGCCGTCTCGAACGCCGAGGAAGCGCTGAGGCTCAGAGAGCTCGGCATAACGGGAGATATACTTATCCTCGGCTCGACACCGCCCGAGGCCGCAGGCGAACTCGCCGACCATGACATTATCCAGGCCGTCACCGACGAGGCTCACGCCATCGCACTCGACGAGGCGCTTTCGGGCAAAAAGCTGCGCTGCCACGCAGCCATCGACACGGGCATGACACGCATCGGCCTCCGCGGCACCCCCGAAGAGGCCGCAGAGCGCCTGAAACGTATCTCAGAGCTCGAGAGCATCAAGCTCGAGGGCATATTCACCCACTACGCTGTCGCCGACAGCAGCGACAGCTCCGACCGCGACTACACAGCAGAGCAGACCCGGCGCTTCTTCGCCGTCCGCGACGCCGCCAAGGCCGCGGGCATCACGCTCGAGCAGTGCCACTGCCTGAACTCTGCGGGAGGACTATATTACCCCGACCCGCGCTCGACCCTTGCAAGGCTCGGCATCGTGCTTTACGGGCTCTATCCCGACAAAGCCACTCCCCTGCCCTTCGAGCCCGAGCCCGTAATGACGCTGAAGTCCACCATCTCGATGATAAAGCGCATCGAGGCGGGAGAGTCCGTCAGCTACGGCAGAACGTTCACCGCTGACCACCCGATGACCGTTGCCACCGTGACCTGCGGCTACGCCGACGGCTATCCCAGAGCGCTCTCGAACAAGGGCTGGGTGCTGCTGCACGGACAGCGGGCACCCATCATCGGACGAGTGTGCATGGATCAGTTCATGATCGACATAAGCGGCATCACGGGCGTTGTGCCCTTCGAGACCGTTACGCTCATGGGCGCCGACGGCAGCGAGGTGCTTACCGCCGACGACCTTGCTGCCCTGACGGGCACGATCGGCTACGAAATAGTCTGCGGCATCACCTCCCGTGTGCCGCGTGTCGCTTACCGCAGCGGCGAGAGGATAGGCGTATTCAGAGTTTAAGAAAGCAGAAAGCCCACAGGAACAGGCCTGTGGGCTTTTCTCTATCTCAATGTAACTCATTGTAATCTTTGAAGGATATGTCAGCCTCCTGCAGCATGGCGGCTTCGTCCTCGGGATAGCTTCCGCCGAGAACGGCTGCTGTGGTGAAGCCGCCGCTGTTGGCTCCGCGAACTGCTTCTATAATGTCCTCAAATACGATGCAAACGGAGGCATCAAGGCCGAGGCGCTCTGCTGCCAGCTCGTAAACGTCGGGAAAGCCTTTGCCCCTGGGCGCCTCCTCGGTGGAAATAAAAGCATCGAAGCAATCGTAGATGCCGTTGTTTTTTAGCACCGCCGAATACAGCACCACGTTCGAGGCCGTCGCAAGGGCGATCTTCTTTCCCTGCTGCTTCAGGCTTCTGACGAAACGGTCGGCGTGGGGTTTTGTGCGTATGCGGTGGGCGTATTCGTCAAGAGCGAGACTGAACCACTCGTCCTTTATGCTCTCAAGGCTGTCGGGCAGCGAGAAGCGCTCCTTTGTGTAAACGGCAGCCATGTTGAAATCCATAGCCGCGAGCGCCCTGCAATAATCCTCGGGAACCCCGAAGCCCCTTCTTGCAAGAAAGACCTCGTCCACCCTGTTCCAGACGTGGGCGCTTTCCACAAGCGTCCCGTCAAGGTCGAATATATAGCCCTTAAAGGAGTAAATGTCTGTTTTGCTCAACTGTCTCACCTCTGAATGACCTTCGCCTTGTAACCCGCTTCCGTAACTGCGGCGATGAGCTCGCTGTCAGGGACGTCACGCGAAATGGTCAGGCTTGCGGTCTTGTCCTCGAGGGAAACACTCGCGCTGACGCCGTCTATGCCCTCTAATGCCTGAGTCACGGCAGCAACGCAGTGCTCGCACATCATGCCCTTCACGCGAAGGGTCTTTTTTGTTTCCGCGGAGCCGTCGCCTGACGTGAGCAGCACCCCGCGGACAGCATCCTTCGGGGGCTTGTCGCGCTTCGGGTCGCGGATGTTTTTCAGGTTCAGCCTGAGCGCGTTCGTGACCACGCAGAAGCTTGAAAGGCTCATGGCTGCGGCGCCGAACATCGGCGAGAGCTCCCACCCGAACAGCTTTATATAGGCTCCCGCAGCCAGCGGGATACCGATGACGTTATAGAAAAACGCCCAGAACAGGTTCTCGTGGATATTCCGCAGGACGAAGCGGCTGAGCCTTACGGCAGCTGCTGCGTCAAGCAGGCTGCTCTTCATCAGGACAACGTCTGCGGCGTCGATGGCAACGTCCGTGCCTGCGCCGACGGCTATCCCGACGTCGGCTCTGGTCAGGGCGGGGGCATCGTTTATGCCGTCGCCGATCATGGCTGTCCTGCCCTGCTTTGAGAGGCGGCGGACAACGCTTTCCTTTCCCTCGGGGAGAACGCCTGCCACTACCTCGTCAACGCCGGCAAGGGCGCCGACAGCACGGGCTGTGCGTTCGTTGTCGCCCGTGAGCATCACGACGTGTATGCCCATTTCCTTGAGCTCCCCGACGGCCCTGCGGCTGTCCGGCCTGATCTCGTCAGCAACGGCGATAAGGCCGAGGGCGCGGCCGTTCTCGGCGAAGAGCATTGGCGTCTTGCCCTGCTCGGCAAGGGTCAAGGCCTGCTCTGAGAGGGCAGCGCTGTCCGTACCGAGCTGCTTCATCACCGACTCGACGCTGCCGCCGAGAAGGGTGGCGCCATTATGCTCCGCACGGACGCCGCTGCCGGCCAGCGCCTCAAAGGCCGTGACCTCAAAGGCCTCGGCGCCCTGAGCTTCGGCATAACGGACTATTGCCGAGGCAAGGGGGTGCTCGCTTTTTCTCTCGAGCGAAAAGGCCGCCCGAAGCAGCTGCTGCTCGGTCAGCCCCTCTGCCGGGACGATGTCGGTCACGGCGGGAGCGCCGCTGGTTATTGTGCCTGTCTTGTCGATGGCTGCTATGCGGAGCCTGCCCGTTTCCTCAAGAGAGGCTGCGGTCTTGAAAAGTATGCCGTTTCTGGCGCCGACACCGCTGCCGACCATGATCGCCACGGGCGTTGCGAGCCCGAGAGCACAGGGACAGCTTATCACCAGCACGGAGATGCCTCTTGCAAGGGCATAGCCCGGCTCCTGTCCCACCAGCAGCCAGATGACCGTGGTGATAACGGCTATCCCGATGACCACAGGCACGAAGATGCCCGAGACCCTGTCGGCGGTCTTGGCGATAGGCGCCTTGGTGGCTGCGGCGTCGCTTACCATTTTTATTATCTGTGAGAGGGTGGTGTCCTCGCCGACGCGCGTGGCCTGACATTTCAGGTATCCCGAGCGGTTGACCGTGGCTGCGGAGACCTTATCTCCCGCCTGCTTGTCCACCGGGACGCTCTCGCCCGTAAGAGAAGACTCGTCAACGGCGCCCGAGCCTTCAAGTATGATCCCGTCCACGGGGACGGAGGCTCCCGGGCGGAGCACAAAGACATCGCCCAGCTTGACCTGCTCGATCGGAACTTCTTCCTCGCCCTCGTCAGTGACGATCACGGCGGTGGCAGGCGCAAGGCTCATCAGGCTTTTGAGGGCGTCGGTCGTCCTGCCCTTGGAACGCGCCTCGAGCAGCTTGCCGACAGTTATCAGGGTGAGTATCATTGCCGCAGACTCGAAGTAGAGCCCGTGCAGCAGCTCGTGAGCCCTGCCGTGGTCGCCGGACTGGACGGCGGCGGTCATCATAAAGGTCAGCGCGACGCTCCACAAAAACGAGACCCCCGACCCGAGAGCCACAAGGGCGTCCATGTTCGGGGCTCGGGAGGCCATGCTCCTGAAGCCGCTGACAAAGAAGCGGCCGTTTATTATCATCACTGTCCCGCAGAGCAGCAGCTGTGTCAGAGCCATGGCGAGAGGGTTGCCGCTAAGGGCTTTCGGCAGGGGCCAGCCCCACATTCCGTGACCCATAGACACATACATCAGCGCCAGCAGGAAAAGGGCAGAGGAAACGAGCCTGCGCACGAGCCTTGGAGTTTCTCTGTCCTCGAGGCCTGTGTCGGTACGGGCTTCCCTGCCCTTTTCGCTTGCTCCGTAGCCGGCTTTTTCAACTGCGGCGATAACGGCCTCAGGGCTGGCGCTGCCCGTGACTCCCATAGAGTTCGTGAGCAGGCTGACGGCGCAGCTGTCCACGCCGGGAACGCCTCTGACCGCCTTTTCGACCCTTGCGCTGCACGCAGCGCAGGTCATGCCTGTGACATTGTATTGCTTGATCGCCATTGTTTCATCCCTTCTATTTTGCAATGGCAGTACGGCGCTCGGGCTTACGCCTTGTTAAGGAGCGCTGCCGCCTTCAGGATCGCCAGCTGTGTCTTGGCGTCGGGGAGGCGGTTGTCATATACCATTTGCAGAGCCTCGGCAAAGGGCAGCTTGACGACGTCGATGAACTCGTCCATGTCAAGATGCTGCTCGCCGAAATGCAGGCCTCTGGCAAGGTACATATGGATTATCTCGGTGTCGTAGGCAACCGTGGGATAGAGGCAGCCGAGATAGTCGAAGCTGTCGGGCACGGCGCCAATCTCCTCTTTGAGCTCGCGCAGGCCGCACTGCCTGTGATCCTCGCCGTATTCGAGCTTTCCCGCAGGTATCTCGGTGAGGACTGTCCTGAACGGATAGCGGAACTGCTTGACCATATAGATATTCCCCTCGTCGTCAACGGGCACGACGCAGACACCGCCCGGGTGCTTGATAAGCTCTCTGGTGGCTGCTCTGCCGTCCTCGAGCTCAACCTCGTCAACGAAGAGCTTTACGACTATCCCGTCAAACTTCTGCTCGCTGGAGAGAGTCCTCTCCTCAAGATGTTCGGCTGTCTGATGCATATTTATACCTCTTTCTTATTTTTCTTTTTTGCGCTTTTTCAGCTTGTCCAGATCAACATAGGCGTAGCCGACATAGCCCGCAAAGGCCAGCAGGCCGACGATGGATATGATCCTGCCTGCCACAAGGCCGGGGGTCTGATAGTGGAAGGTGATGGTGCTGTCGCCCGCAGGTACGCGGACCGCCATAAAGCCGTAATCCACCTTTTCAACATCAACGGCCTCGCCGTTTACCTCGGCAGTCCAGCCCCGCTCGTAGGGAACGGAGAAGAAGACGAGCATATCCTTTTCAAGCTTGATCTTGGCGTCGAAGCCGTAGGAATCCTCCTTGAAGTAATAGCAGGAGTGGGCGCGTTTTTCCTCGCAGGCACTGTCGTAGAGCTTCTTGGAGATCTCCTGAGTGGTGTACTCGCCCTTGGTGACGATGTCGCTGTACTTGATCTGCTGATCCTGATCGAGGACAAGCGCCTGCATCAGCAGTATGGTCTTGTCCACCTCGGCGGCCTTCTTGATGTCGTCGTCGGTGATGTACTCGTCGAAGGCGAAGCCCATCGGCACGAAGTTCTTGTTCTCAAAGATATTGAAGCCGTTCTGCATATCGACCCACTCGAAGTCGGTCATCTGGGAGAGGGTCTTGTTGTGGGTGATCTTTGCCTTGCCTGCAAGCTGGTCGTTGTTCAGCTCGCTGAAATAATACTTGACGGAGAAGAGCCCGCGGAGGGGGTAGAGATTTGTTTCCATTCTTGACGCAACGTCACGGGTCTGGCCGATCTCGGTATAGAACTCCATAAGAGACACGGGCACGACGCTCTGGAAGGCACGCATGGACTTAAGATCCCAGTACATACACCAGTTATCGACGTTCTTCGAGGTGTCGATGCGGTAGAAGGTGTTATCCAGCCCTGACATATCGCCGTCAAGCTTGGCCATGTCAAGGTTGTCGGAGCCGTTGATGCAGCGGTCGATATAGTCGGGGTTCAGGTCGCCCTGCACCACGCCGTAGATGACCGAAGAAGCCATGCAGACAACGCAGGCTGCGGAGGTCATAACGCAGAGTATCTTCTTGCCTGCCTCCTTGTCCCACGCGATCTTGTAGACCGCAAAGAAGAGCATCACGACCATCACGCCCGTGACAAGTCCCTGGACGTAATAGAGCTCGGGATACTGGGGCACAAGGCCGTAGAGGGTCTTGCCGTCCTTCTGCTTCGGCAGCAGGCCGATGCCGACGAAAACCGCGGCGGCAGCCGCACAGGGAATAAAGCCCAGCCGCAGCAGCCTTGCGTCCTCGTCGATGACCTGAGCGGTCATGAGGCACATGATGAGTATGGGCATATAGAACCAGCGGGTGTAATAGCTGCTGTTGAACAGGATAAACGCGGAGTTGAGCACAGGCACGCAGGCCATCACAAGGCAGACCATGATGATCTTGTTCTGCCACTGCTTCTTGTGCGCTCTCATAAAGGCGATGACGCCGCACATCGAGAACATCGGCAGATAGCCCGCCAGCGACGCCCAGCGCCCCTTGTCGGCGTTCAGGATATTAACTCTTGCGGGCATATCCGAGAGCATGAAGAACGCCTGGAAGATGCGCGGTATGCGGACGTTCTCAGCGTACACGACCATATCGAGGCCGTAGAGATAGCGGGCGACACGGGGATTGTAGATCGTATCCATGATCGCGGGCAGCAGCATTGCGCAGGCCAGCATTCCGCCCAGCACACATTCTATTACGAGGTGCAGGAAGATCTTGAAATCCATTTTGAAATGCTTGTCCGTGCAGCGGATAAAGAAATAGATCAGCATGAACACGAACTCGCAGACGAGGAAGAAGTAGCTGATGGTACCGAGCAGGCCGATGATGAGCGCCATCGGTCCCTTCCTGTTGTCCTGGGTCACCATCTCGAAGCTCAGGAGCAGCAGCGGGAAGAAGGCGGTGACGTCATGGAAGTGGTTGAAGAACACGTTATAGGTCTGGAAGCCCGAGAAGGCGTAGAGCATACCGCAAATAAATGCGGCCTCTGGGCTCCTGACGAACCTGCGGGCGTAGGCATAGGCTGTGACGGCAGCGGTCGCTGTTTTAAGCGCAAGCAGCCAGGGCATCAGGTAGGCCACGGCCTTCAGCGGGAAGATCGTCGTCAGCCAGAAGAAGGGGCTTCCCAGCAGGTAGAAGGAATAGGAGCTGATGAAGTTAGCGCCGAGGTCGGTGCCCCAGTCCCAGCCGAGGGCGCCCTCTCTTACTGCCTCGTTGGCGTGATAGTAGAACATCATCTGCTGGGAGTTGAAATCTCCGTAATACAGGAAGATGCCTTTATTATAGATCATTGACGGTATAAAGCCGACCATCATGCCGAAAAAGGCGATGGCGAACAGCTTGCCGTAGAGCTCGCCCTTCGGCAGAGATATGCGTTTCAGAAATCCTGGTTTTTCAGTCATGTTATAGTCCTCATATCGGAAAGTTTTTGCAGCCGAGACTGCACCACATTATATTGTAGCATATTCGGCGGGAAATGTAAAGAGGTTTTTGCTGCACTTTGCGCTGCGCAAAGTCCTTGACATAATTGACCATTTGTAGTATAATTAGTCTGTATAATTGTACTTTTGTTCTGAAAAGGAGGCAGCGTAATGGGCAGAGCAGGACGCGGCGGCGGTGGAGGCGGCTCCCGCGGGGGCAGCTTCGGCGGATCGAGAGGTTTCTCCTCCCGTTCCTTCGGCAGCTCTTCGCACAGGAGCGGTTTCGGCAGTTCGGGCAGGAGCAGCTATCACTCCTCCTACCACCCTCACCATTCGTATTACAGATATAACAGCGGCCCCAAGTTCTACTACTTCGGCGGCTCGCGCTACAGCGGCGGCTATTCGGGCGGCTACAGCAACAATGTGTCCTCGGCCTTCCACGCTATCAAGTGGGTGGCGATAATCATACTGATAATCGTTATCTTAGCGCCAAGCACAAGCTCCAGCGCAGGCAATGGCGGCTCGATCACCAAGTCCACGGTGGATCGTGAAAAGCTTCAAGCCACCACCCTCAAGGAGACCGACTACTGCTATGACGAGCTTGGCTGGATAACGAACCAGAAGACGCTTGATACGGGAATGGCTCACTTCTACAAGGAAACGGGCGTTTACCCGATGCTGATAATCACGGGCAACGACGGCTCGGAGTACGGGTCGCTCGAGAAATACTCGAACGCGCTTTACGACAAGTACATCGAGGACGACGCGCACGTTCTGGTGCTCTTCTGCGAGAAGAACGAAACGCCGCAGGTCGCCATCTGCGTTGGGCAGGAGGCCATGGCGGTCATCGACGAGGAAGCCCGCACGATAATGCTGGATTACCTCGAAAGCTACTACTACTCCGACTATGACGAGAACCAGTATTTCTCGAAGGTGTTCTCGGAATCCGCAGACAGGATAATGCGCAAGACGCCGAGCTACGGCTGGATCGCGCTGATCTTCATTCTTATCATCGTCGTGCTGATAATACTTTTCAGATGGTGGAAGAAGAAAAAGAAGCAGAAGCTCGACGAGATGAAGAAGGCTCAGGACATACTGAACTCCGACCTGCACGAGTTCGGCGAGACAGCCTATTCCTCGGGCGGCAGCACGGGAGGATACTCCACGGGCGGCTACAATTCGGGATACTCGGGCAGCAGCACCACCCCGTCCGACACAATGGAATCGGTGGTATATCCCGAGGGCTACAACAGCTACGGCTCGGGATATTCAAACTCGGCGGTGGACGACCTGAAAGCGAAGTACGACAAGTGACCGCGCTGTCGCCGCAGGTGAAGCCTTGACCGCAGATCGAAAAGAGGTGCTGTTATGGGGCTCTTTGACAAGAAGAAAAACGAAAAGGACGAGATCGTGCAGCAGCTCAGCGAGCTGGCGATAAAGCTCTCGAAGGTACGCGAGCAGGTCGGCGAGCTGAACTCTCAGGTGCAGCGGCTGGAGCCCTCGGTGGCGCAGTACACAGCGCAGTCGCGAGAGCTTGAGGCCTACGCCAAAAAGGCGATCGCGGCCGAAAACACCGAAGACGCTCGGGTGTTCCTTAAAGAGAAGGCAGCCGTTGACGAAAAGCTGCGGGGAGCGCGGACGCGGTTTGATAACATTCGCCAGACCCGCGACAACGCCGTCGAGCTGCACGACAAGATAGTGCGGGAGCTGAACACCGCCAAGAGCAGGCTCGCTCTGCTTGAGGCACGCGAGCAGACAGCAGATGCACAGATCTCCGCAGGCGGCGGATATAAAGACAGAGGCAGCC
>CAMNBY010000154.1 GCA_946533615.1 uncultured Clostridia bacterium | reverse complement strand
CCACCGCCGCCGACATCGACGACTGGGATTCGATCGAGCACATAACGCTTATCAGCGCCGTTGAGAACGAGTTCGGCATCACCTTTACAATGGGCGAGGTAAGCGGCATGAAGAATGTCGGCGAAATGGTGGATATTATCGCAGAAAGGGCTTGACCATGGCTTTTGAGCTTATACAGGGCGTTGATGTTACCGATCTGTCGGGCATTGAGTCTGCTTATTCGGCCGGAGAAGGCTATATTGATGCCGTGCTCTCCGCCGAGCTGATACGCCCGACGCTGGAGGCGCTGCTGAAGCTGCTGGACGAACCGCATTTCTTCTTCCTCGAGCTTCCGTGCGACGAGAAGAAGGAGAACGAGCTCCGCAGGACAAAGCGCGACCCGCTGCACGTCGATGTGTATTACCTCGACAACTGTACGAGAGAGGTCTCGCTGGCGATACTCGACCGCTACGGCGAGCTGCTCATAAACGACGGCCTTGTGCGCTTCGGCTTCGGCTCTCACAAAACGGACGAGGAGATCAATGTGCTGAAATACCAGCAGCTCGTGATCTACGGCGACGGGAAGTACGCCGCTGCATTTGATGGCCTTGGCGTCAAAGCCGTGGACGAGCTCAGGACCATGTGGGATAATTTTACCCCCGACACCCCCGGCACCTGCATGAGCGTTGAGATCGAGGGCGAGAAGATCTACGACCTGCCCGAGCTGCTGAAGGACGCAGGTATGTATTTTGCAGAGACAAGGGAAGAATAGAAACGTCAATGACGGAAAGGATTTGATCTGATGAATATTTGGCACGACATCAACCCAAAGGAGATAAGCTCCGAGGACTTTATCTCGGTCATAGAGATCCCCAAGGGCTCGAAGGTCAAGTACGAGCTGGATAAGGAAACGGGATTGCTCAAGATGGACAGGATACTGTATACCTCAACGCATTATCCGGCTAATTACGGCTTTATTCCCCGTACCTACGCCGAGGACGGCGACCCTCTCGATGTTCTTGTGCTCTGCTCGGAGACGCTGGCGCCTCTGTCGCTGGTGGAGTGCAGGGCGATAGGCGTTATCCTTATGCTCGATAACGGCGCCAATGACGAGAAGATCATCTGTATCCCCGTCAATGACCCGAATTACAACCAGTACACCGACATCGCGAACCTTCCCAAGCACGTTTTTGACGAGATGACACACTTCTTCACCGTCTACAAGCAGCTTGAAGGCAAGGACACGGTCATTGATGATGTAAGGGACGCCGCTGAGGCTAAGAAGATCATCAGCTCCTGCATCGACCGCTACATAGAGAACTTTTGCAGATAAGCCTGCACAATTTATAGTTTTTGACCTGAAAAGTCGGGGCGAAGAAGCCTCGGCTTTTTATTTTGTTCTTATGTGATTAAACGTATGTTTCATCAAAGTTCATAAAAAATTTACTTTTTGTAAGGCTGTAATATCGCTGTAATAATTAAAATTTTTAATAATACTGTTTTGTAACAAATTCGACATCGTTTTCGGCGGCCGGTCGGATTACGAGTACAAAAATACTCCCTGCACAAAAACTGTCAGGAAAAATTGTGTTAATTTTAATAAAAGGTGTTGACCGGCACAAGATATTGTGGTATAATACAGTTAAGCAAGAGAACTGCGAGAAAACGGAAAAGGAGAGCGCCGCCGCCTCGGAGTGCTGCCCGAAGCTGCGGGAGCCGGTTCATATTTCATTTACAAATTACAGTTTGGTTAAAAAATATGACACGGAAACGGCAGATTTTCTCCTCGCATCAGCAGAGCTTTTGTGACCTTATTTTATAAAAAACAGAAAAACGACGATTTTTGGTGTTGCATTTTCCCGAAATGTGGTGTATAATATGTACATCGGTGGCAAAAAGTGCAAAAAAGTGGTGAATTTGCCCTCGATAGTGTCAAACGCTTAGGCGGCAGATACTGCATTGCACAAAACGGGAGGTGAACACTTTGGCTGAAGCTCAGGCTGAGATCGTTGCAAACACAATAAAAGATGCGCTCAAGGGTACCTATTACCAGTCTATGGACGCCAAGGGAAGAATGACCTTCCCCGCTAAGCTCAGGGAGCAGATAGGCGAAAGGTTCATCGTAACAAGAGGTACCGACGGGTGCTTATTTGTGTATTCTCTTGAAGAATTCAGCGCCAGAGCCGAGAAGATTAAAAGGCTTCCGATGTCGCAGGCCAGAGATTTTCAGCGCGTGTTCATGGCGAATGCAGGAGAGGTCGAAGCGGATAAGCAGGGAAGGATACTTATACCTCCTGCCCTCCGAAAGCTGGCGAAGCTTGAAAAAGAGATCGTCGTTACAGGCGTATCCGACAGATGCGAGATCTGGGACAAACAGACCTGGGAGGACTTCAACGAGAGCGTTGATGTCGGCGCATTGCTGGACGCACTGGAGGGACTTGATTTTTAAGTGGAATTCAAACATTATTCTGTCATGCTGAACGAGGCTGTCGAAGGCCTTGCGGTTCGGCCTGACGGCATCTATGCCGACGGGACTGTTGGCGGAGCCGGTCATTCGAGAGTCATCGCATCTATGCTTGATCCGCAGCGCGGAAGGCTGATCTGCCTTGACCGCGACCCCGAGGCCGTGAAGACTGCCAAGGAAAGGCTCGCAGGTCTGCCTGCGACGGTCGTCAACGCAAATTATTCCGAGATCGGGCGAGTGCTCGATGACCTCGGGATCGGCGGCCTTGACGGAATGCTGCTCGACCTCGGAGTTTCGAGCTATCAGCTCGACAATGCCGAGCGCGGCTTTTCCTACCGCAGCGATGCGCCTCTTGATATGCGCATGAGCGGTGAGGGGCTCTCGGCGCGGGATATAGTCAATACATATTCCTATGAGGAATTGTCAAAGATAATATTTGAATACGGCGAAGAAAAGTTTGCAAGGAGCATCGCCTCGGCCATCGTCCGCGAAAGAGAACGTGCGCCGATAGATACGACCTTTCAGCTCTCTTCTGTTATAAGCGCCTCGATGCCGCAGAAGGCCAAGAGGAATAAAAACCCGAGCAAAAAGACCTTTCAGGCGATACGAATCGCGGTCAATGACG